>NZ_JBFAIA010000095.1:0-30754 GCF_040654455.1 Nonomuraea sp. NPDC050691 | reverse complement strand
GCGCGCGGGTCGCCGACGTGTCGCGCCGCGGCGTACGCGCCCAGCTGCAACCTCTGTGCGGCCGGCGCGTCCCCGCGCAGCTCCGCGACGAAGCCCTGCTCGGCGAGGATCAGCGCCTCCCCGGGCGCCCCCGACACCTCGCGCACCCAGCCGATCCACCTGCGCAGCAGCCGGTCCGCCTCGTCCAGCCTGCCCTGACGGCGGGCCCCGAGCGCGAGACCCATCTCGGCGAACTGCTCCGCGGGCCGGTTGGACTGCGACACGGCCAGCGCCCTGGCCCGCTCGTGGTAGTCCTCCGCCCCCGCGTGGTCACCGGTCAGCATGGCGATCCTGCCCAGCCGTGACAGCGCGTCGCAGGCCGCGCCCCACAGGCCCAGCTCCTCGGCCATCCGCAGCCCGTCGCGCCGCAGCGCCGCGGCGCGCTCGTAGTCGCCGGTGATCTCCGCGAGCGTGCCGAGGCTCTCGCCGGCCCGCATCTCGCCCCACCTGTCGCCGCTCTCGCGGAAGAGCGCCAGCGCCCGCTCCCCGTCGCGCCGGAGCGCCGCGAGATCGCCCCGCATGCCCGCCCACCTGGCCCGTACGCTGAGCGCGGCGGCCGTGCCCCACCGGTCGTCCAGGGCCTCGAAGTCGGCCAGCGCCGACTCGACCAGCCCCATGCTCTCCGCCAGGTCGTCGTAGCCGAACAGCGCGAAGCCCGCGAACCAGCGCGCCCTGGCCCGGGCCGCCGGGTCCTCGACCGCCTCCAACAGGGCGGGATCGAGCGGGAGAGGCCGCCCGTCCAGCGCCTCCAGCCCGTGCAGCCACAACCGCGCCCGTGCGGCACCTGACGTCTCCAGCGCCGCCGGCTTTTGGGCGGCCGTCTCCCGGGTCGTTGTTTCCGGCGGCGCGACGGACAGCGCGGCCTCCAGGGCGCGGCGGCCCTCGCCCAGCCTGCCGCGCAGCACCCAGTACCAGGCCAGCGCGTTCACGAGCCGGACCGCCTCGCCGGCCGCGCCGAGCCGTACGGCGTGGTCGATCGCCGCGCGGATGTTGGCGCTCTCGGCGTCGAGCAGGGTGAGGACGCGGCGCTGATCGTGCCCGTACAGGGACGGCTCGGCGCGCTCGGCGAGGTCGGCGTGGTGGCGGACGTGCCGCAGCCGGACGGCGTCCAGCTCGCCCGCCTCGGTCAGCCGTTCCAGGCAGTAGGCCGCCACCGACTCCAGCAGCCGGTACCTGCCGTCCGCCGACCGCACCACGAGCGACCGGTCCACCAACTGGGACAGCGGACCGAGCACGTCGAGGCCGGGCTCTCCACAGACCGCCTCGGCGGCCTCCAGCGTGCAGCCGCCGGCGTGGACCGCGAGCCGCCGCAGCACCAGCCGCTCCTCCTCGCCGAGCAGCTCCCAGCTCCAGTCGATCATGGCGCGGAGGGTCCGCTGCCTGGCCGGGGCTCCGCGCAGCCCAGGGGCGAGGACGCGGAACCGGTCGTCGAGGCGGTCGGCGAGCCCCCGGGGCGTGAGGGCGCGCAGCCGGGTGGCGGCCAGCTCCAGGGCCAGGGGGATGCCGTCGAGCCGCACGCAGATCTCCACGAGCGCACTCCGCTCGTCATCCGCATCCGAGCGCCCCGCATCCGAGCGCCCCGTGTCCGAGCGCCCCGTGCCCGTGGTGGACATGCCCGTGGTGGACATGCCGGTGGTGGACGTGCCGGTGGTGGACATGCCCGCGCGGGACGTCAGCAGCTCGACCGCGGCCTCCACGCTCAAAGGTGGGAGGCCCCACAGGGCCTCGCCCGGCACGCGCAGGGACTCCCGGCTGGTGGCGAGGATCCGCAGTCCGGGCGCTGCCCGCAACAGCATCCCGGCGAGGGCGGCGACCTCCTCCACCACGTGCTCACAGTTGTCCAGCACGAGCAGCCTCTCGCCGGACCCGGACCCGGACCCGGACCCGGACCGCAGCGCCGCGGCCAGCCGGTCCGTCAGCGACCCCGGAACGTCGTCCCGCAACCCCAGCGCGCCCGCCACGGCCTCGGTCACCCCGGCGGGCGTGGACGCGGCCAACTCGACCATCCACACACCACCGGGGAAGGGCCGCCCGGAATCCGCCGCCACCTCCAGCGCCAGCCGCGTCTTGCCGACGCCACCCGGTCCGGTGAGCGTGACCAGCCGGTTCGCGTGCAGCAGGGCGCGCACCTCTTCCACCGCCTCCCCTCTGCCCACCAGCGAGGTCAGCGGCGCCGGCAGCCCGCCCGCGGGGGAGAGGAGCGAAGCCCCCGTGGAGGACGGATCCCCGGGGGAGGACGGATCCACGAGGGAGGACGGGCTTCCCGAGGAGGATGGGCTCCCCAGGGAGGGGGCGTGGCGCAGGATCGCCTGCTGCAGCGACACCAGTTCGGGCCCCGGGTCGACGCCCAGTTCGTCCGCCAGCCGGGCACGCAGGTCGGCGTAGCTCGCCAGCGCCTCGCCCTGCCGTCCCGCCCCGTACAGGGCGCGCACGTGGAGGGCCCGCAGCCGTTCGCGCAGCGGGTGCTCGGCGACGACGCCCGCGAGGTCGGCGGCCACGGGGCCGTGCTCGCCCAGCGCGAGCCGTGTCCCCGCCAGCTCCTCCAGGGCCACCAGCCGCAGCTCGTCCAGCCGGACGGTCTCGGCGCGGGTGAACTCCTCGTCGCGGTACCCGGCGTAGGCGGGGCCCCGCCACAGACCCAGTGCCTCGTCCAGCAGCGTCCGCCGCCCGCGCGGGTCGTCGTCCCGGCGGGCGCGGCCCAGGAGGTCCTCGAACCGGTCGGCGTCCACCTCGTGCGCCGCGCCGGTCCGCAGCGCGTACCCGCGCGCCTGGTGCACGATCAGGTCGCGGTCGCCGAGGACGCGGCGCAGCTGCGACACCTTGACCCGCAGCGCGGCGGGCGCGCCGGCGGGCGGGCGCTCGCCCCACAGGTCGAGGATCAGCCGGTCGGCGGAGACGGGCGTGCCGCGGTGGGCCAGCAGGTCGGTGAGGAGCGTGCGGACCTTCGCCTCCGGCACCTGGACGGGCTCGCCGCCGGGCGTCCACACCGCCGGCGGTCCCAGCACCCCGAACCGCATCAGCCCCCCATAACACTCTCCGAACGCGACCATAACCCCGGCCCGGCACCGTGGATTCCCGTCCCGCCCACAACGTGAGGAATGCTGAAATGTCGGAGAATATTGCGGTGCTTGGGCTCGGCCTCATGGGCACGGCCCTGGCCGAGACCCTGCTGGCGGCCGGCCACCGCGTCACCGTGTGGAACCGCTCGGCCGCCAAGGCCGACGCCCTGGTCGCCAAGGGCGCCACCCGTGCCGCCACCCCGGGCGAGGCCGTCGCGGCCGCCCCGCTGGCGATCGTCTGCGTGCTCGACTACCAGGCCGTCCACGAGGTCCTGGACGGCGCCGACCTGGCGGGCCGTACGGTGCTGAACCTCACCAACGGCCGCCCGGCCGAGGCCCGCGAGACCGGCGAACGGCTGATCGGGCGCGGCGGTGACTACCTGGACGGCGGCATCATGGCCATCCCGCAGATGATCGGGCAGCCCGGCGCGCTGATCCTCTACAGCGGCTCGCGGGCCGCCTTCGCCCGCCACGAGGCGGCGCTGAAGCCCCTCGCCGAGCCCCGCTACCTGGGCGAGGACCCGGGGTTGGCCCCGCTGTACGACCTGGCCATGCTCACCGGCATGTACGGCCAGATCGCCGGGTTCCTGGAGGCGGCGGCGCTGATCGCCTCCGAGGGGCGGCCGGTGCGCGAGTTCACCGAGACGCTGCTCGTGCCATGGCTGCACGCGATGGCCGCGGCCCAGCCGCGCTGGGCCGAGGAGATCGAGAAGGGCGACTACGCGACCGAGGTCTCCAACCTGGAGGTCAACCGGGTGGGCATGGCCAACCTGGTGATCGCGTTCGAGGAGCAGGGGGTCAAGCCGGACCTGCTGCTGCCGATGAAGGAGATCCTGGAGCGCCGGGCGGCCCGCGGGCACGGTGCCGAGGGCCTGCCCGGCCTGATCGAAGAGCTGCGCTGAAGCATCGAAGAGCTGCGCTGAAGCGGGACCGAACCCTGCGGCGTCAGAGGCCGGTGCGGCGGAAGGCGGCCAGCGGGATGCCGACCCACGCGGGCCGGTTGCGCGCCTCGTAGACCACCTCGTACACCGCCTTGGCCATCTCGAACGCCTTGAGCAGCGCCGAGTCGGCCGGGGAGATGGTCCCGCCGCCCTCGGCGTAGCCGTCGAGGAACGCGGAACGGTTGCGGGCCGCCCACTCCTCGGCCCGCGGCTCCAGCTCCGCCGCGTCGGGCCGGTCGGTCAGCAGGTGCCTGGCGGCGTAGTCGAACGAGCGCAGCATGCCCGCCACGTCGCGCAGCGGCGACGACAGCGCCCGGCGCTCGGCCAGCGGCTGCCCCGGCTCGCCCTCGAAGTCCAGCACCACCCAGTCGGTGTTGGTGCGCATCACCTGGCCGAGGTGGTAGTCGCCGTGGACCCGCTGCACGGGCACCTCGGAGGTCAGCTCCTCCACCCGGTGGTAGACGGCCTCGATCGTGCCGACGTGCTCGCGCAGGTCCGGCACCTCGGAGACGGCTCGGGCGAGCCGCCGTCTGAAGCCCTCGGCCATCCGCTTGACCTCGGGGATCTCGATGACGTCGGTGGGGAACGCCGCGGCCAGCTCGTGGTGGACGCGCGCGGTGGCGGCGCCGAGCCGGAACGACTCGCCGGCGAAGTCGCCGCCCGCGTCGGCCGCCCTGACGGGGGCGGACTCCCCGTAGGCGTCGTCGGGCGTCATGGCGTAGAGGTCGCGGACGCTGGCGAGCGCGAGGTCCCAGCCGTCGTTGGAGTTGGAGAGGAACTCCTGCGTGATCGCCAGCGTCGTGGGGGTCCCGTCGAGGTCGGTCTCGACCCATCCGTACGGCTGGGCGATGTGCGGGGCGTTGCGCTCGGCCAGCGCGGTGATGACCTCCAGCTCGGGGTTGACGCCGGGGACGAGCCGCCGGAACAGCTTGCAGATGTACGCGTCGCCGTACACGAGCGAGGTGTTGGACTGCTCGGCCCCGAGCACGATGCTGCGCAGGGAGGTGTCGATCTCGACGCCCGGGAGGTGGCGGAAGCGCACCGTCTCCCAGTCGCAGTCGCGGCCCATGCATTCGAGCAGCCACGGGGTCAGCTCGTGGTCGTGGACGGCGTCGTAGGCGCACCACTCGTCGTGGGAGGGGCCGTCGTCGAAGGAGTACGGGCCGTACATGCCGATCAGGGCGTGCTTGAGCCGGTCGGGCAGCTCGGAGCGCAGGCCCAGGAGCACCTGGTAGCGGTCACGTGTGCCGTCCTGCCACACCGACACCACGAGATGTCGCAGGCCGGGATCGCCCGCCTCGATCGTGGCGTCGGAGTCGATCGACACTCTGTCGATCGGGCGCCCCTTGCCGCCGAACCATCGCTGACGTCCGATCCATGCGGCAAGGAGCTCCTCAAGCACGTCTTATTCCTCCTGGGTGGCTGCCGGCGGGAGGGTGAACCAATAGAACCCATGCCCCGGAAGCGTCAAAAGATACGGAAGCTCGCCAATTGGTGGGAATGGGACCCCGCCCATGGTCTCCACCGGGGACACCCCGACGAATCTCCGCAGGTCCAGCTCCACCGGCTGGGGGAAGCGGGAGAGGTTGTTGACGCACAGCATCCGGTCGTCGCCCAGCTCGCGGACGAACGCGAGGACGCTCGGGTTGGAGGAGTTGAGCTCGATGAACTCGCCGAGCCCGAACACCGGGTGGCGCTTGCGGATCTCGATCATGCGGCGGGTCCAGTGCAGCAGCGAACCGGCGTTCTTCTGCTGCGCCTCGACGTTGAGGCCCTGGTAGCCGTAGATCGGGTCCATGATCACCGGCAGGTAGAGCCGCCCCGGGTCGCAGTCGGAGAACCCGGCGTTGCGGTCGGGGTCCCACTGCATGGGGGTGCGCACGCCGTCGCGGTCGCCCAGCCAGATGTTGTCGCCCATGCCGATCTCGTCGCCGTAGTAGAGCACCGGCGAGCCGGGCAGCGACAGGAGCAGCGCGGTGAACAGCTCGATCTGGTTGCGGTCGTTCTCCAGCAGCGGCGCCAGGCGCCGGCGGATGCCGACATTGGCGCGCATGCGCGGGTCCTTGGCGTACTCGGCGTACATGTAGTCGCGTTCCTCGTCCGTCACCATCTCGAGCGTCAGCTCGTCGTGGTTGCGGAGGAAGATGCCCCACTGGCAGTTCTCGGGGATCTTGGGGGTCTGGGCCAGGATCTCGGAGATGGGGTAGCGCGACTCCCGGCGCACGGCCATGAAGATGCGCGGCATCAGCGGGAAGTGGAACGCCATGTGGCACTCGTCGCCCCCGCCGACCGGGTCGCCGAAGTAGTCCACCACGTCCGACGGCCACTGGTTGGCCTCGGCCAGCAGGACGCTGTCGGGGTAGAGCCGGTCCACCTCGGCGCGCACCCGCTTGAGGTACTCGTGGGTCCTCGGCAGGTTCTCGCAGTTGGTGCCCTCCTCCTCGAACAGGTAGGGCACCGCGTCCAGCCGGAACCCGTCGATGCCGAGGTCGAGCCAGAAGCGCAGGACCTCCAGCATGGCGTCCTGCACGGCCGGGTTCTCGTAGTTGAGGTCGGGCTGGTGGTGGAAGAACCGGTGCCAGTAGTACTGGCCGCGCACCGGGTCGTAGGTCCAGTTGGACGTCTCGGTGTCGATGAAGATGATCCGCGCGTCGGCGTAGGCCGTGTCGGTGTCGGACCAGACGTAGAAGTCGCCGAACGGGCCCTCGGGGTCGTGCCGGGACGCCTGGAACCACGGGTGGGCGTCGCTGGTGTGGTTCATGACCAGGTCGGCGATGACGCGCATGCCCCGCTTGTGGGCCTCGTCGACCAGCTTCACGAAGTCCCCCAGGTCTCCGAACTCGGGGAGGATCTTCATGAAGTCGGCGATGTCGTAGCCGCCGTCACGCAGCGGCGACTCGTACAGCGGCAGCAGCCACAGGCAGTCGACGCCGAGCCACTGGAGGTAGTCGAGTTTGCCGATCAGGCCCTTGATGTCGCCGGTGCCGTCTCCGTTGGAATCGGAGAAACCCCTGATCAGGACCTCGTAGAAGACCGCGCGCTTGTACCAGTACGGGTCGCGAGGCTTCTCCTCGTCGAAGGGGTTGGGTATGGGTGTGGAGCTCATGAGCCCTCCTTCGCCGGGCTCATGAGGGAGGCGCTAACACACACGTTGAAGACTCCCCGCTGAATTCTGGTCTACCGTGGCGCGGCTCGAACCGTGAAGATGTGGGCAGGATGGATATGGGGATCGAGGCGGACATAATTCCCCTGCCGCCATCGATACGACTCGCCGGACAGTTCGTCGTCAACCACGAACTCCGCGTTCCAGTCCAGGCCGAGCGCGGGCATGTCCAGATCGACCGTCGCCTCGTGGGTGTGGTGCGGATCGAGGTTGACGACCGCAAGGACGACGTCGCCCAGCCCGTGCCGTCGTGTGGCCGGGTCGTAGGCGCCCGGGAGTCGCTTGGAGAAGCAGACCATATCCGGTTGGTCGACGCGGTGAAACCGTAGATTACGCAATTCCTGGAGTGCCGGATGGGCTCTTCGGAACAAATTAAGGTGCGTGATGAACGGGGCAAGCGTACGACCTTCTCGCTCCGCCGCATCCCAATCGCGAGGTCTGTACTGATATTTCTCGCTATCTAGATATTCTTCACTTCCGGGGCGAACCGGAGTGTTTTCCCCGAGTTCGTACCCCGAATACACGCCCCACGTCGGCGACGTCAGCGCGGCCAGCACGGCACGGATCTTGAACGCGGGAATCCCTCCGTGCTGGAGGTATTCGTGCAGGATGTCCGGCGTGTTGACGAACAGGTTGGGCCGCAGGAACGACGACGTGTCCTGGGCCAGCTCCGACAGGTAGGACTCCACGTCCGTCTTGGAGTTCTTCCACGTGAAGTACGTGTACGACTGGTGGAAGCCGACCTTGGCCAGCGTCTGCAGCATCGCCGGCCGGGTGAACGCCTCGGCCAGGAACAGCACGTCCGGGTCGGTCCGCTGGATGTCGGCCAGCAGCCGCTCCCAGAAGCCCACCGGCTTGGTGTGCGGGTTGTCCACCCGGAAGATCCGCACGCCGTGGTCCATCCAGTACCGGACCACCCGCCGGACCTCGGCGAAGATGCCCTCGGGATCCTTGTCGAAGTTGATCGGGTAGATGTCCTGGTACTTCTTGGGCGGGTTCTCGGCGTACGCGATCGTGCCGTCGGCCCGGATCGTGAACCACTCGGGATGCTCCTTGACCCACGGATGGTCGGGGGAGCACTGGAGCGCCAGATCGAGTGCGACCTCCATGCCCAGCTCGCGGGTGCGGGCCACGAACGCGTCGAAGTCCTCGATCGTGCCGAGGTCGGGATGGACGGCGTCGTGCCCGCCCTCCTCCGAGCCGATCGCCCACGGCGAGCCCGGCTCGTCGGGCTCGGGGCTGAGCGTGTTGTTGCGCCCCTTGCGGAACGTGTGCCCGATGGGGTGGATCGGCGGCAGGTACACGACGTCGAAGCCCATCTTGGCGACCGCGGGAAGCCGCTTGGCCGCTGTCTGGAAGCTTCCGGACTTGGTGATGCCGGCCTCGTCGACCAGGGCGCCTTCCGACCGCGGGAAGAACTCGTACCACGAGCCGTACAAGGCCCTGCGTCGATCGACCTGGATCTTCCTCGGCCGTGATCTGGTGACCAGGTCGCGCAGCGGGTGCGCCTCCAGCAACGCCGCCGTCTCGGGAAGCTGGACGATCGACAGCCGCGCCCGCGGGTCCAGCTCCTCGTCACGCAGCGTGGACGCGATCGCGAGCAGCGCCGCGCGGTGGCCGCACGCGCTCTCGCCGTTCGCCTCCTTCTGCGCCCCCTGCTTCTCGGTCCCCTGCTTGGCCGCCGCGCGGGCGGCGGCCCTGGCCGGATCGGCCGGGATGTGCCCGTTCCTGGCCTGGGGCGTCGTGCGCCCGCCGGGAGCGGGGCAGTCGGCCTGCCGCACGCCGCGGGCCGCCCGCTCGAACAGCCGGGCGCCCTCCTCGCACATCAGGTCGACGTCCATGCCGCGCGGGATCTTGATCTCGGCGTCGTGCAGCCAGGTCGCGACGGGGTCGCTCCACGCCTCCACGCGGAACAGCCACTCGCCCTCGGTGGGCAGGCAGACCTCGACGCCCCACCGGTCGGTGCCCGGTGAGAGCTCGCGCATCGGTCTCAGCCGATCACGCTGCCCGTCGGGCGCGGTGAGGACCACGCCCGCGGCCACGGCGTCGTGGCCTTCTCGGAACACGGTCGCCGAGACCTGGAAGGTCTCGCCGGCGACCGCCTTGGCGGGCCAGTGCCCGCAGTCGACGACGGGGTGGATGTCCGTGATGGGAATTCTTCCGATCATCGCGCATTTCGAGGTTGCGACGGCACACTCGGTACCGCCGGAGGCTTCCGTGGCAAGAACGATCCTTGCATGTAAATTGTGGGCAGCAGTGGATAGACCTCCCGTGTCCCCGGGAGAACCGACAATGGTGGAAGTTGCCCCAATCGTCGCGGTTCATGCTTCTTCCCGGAAGGGGTTTGAACGTCCTTGCTGAGGGTGAGGGACTGAGAGGTCCCTCCTAGCCCATAGGGTGCACAAACGTGAGAGCAATCCGCCGGTTTACCGTACGCACAGTCCTGCCCCGGGAGCTGGCCGCACTCGGCGAGCTGGTCCACAACCTGCGCTGGTCGTGGCACCCCGAGACCACAGACCTGTTCGCCGAGGTCGACCCGCGCCTGTGGGAACAGGTGGGTCACGACCCGGTGGCCCTCCTCGGCGCCGTGGACCCGGCCAGGCTGTCCGAGCTGGCCGCCGACCGCCGCTTCCTGCGCCGTCTCGCCGACGCCGCCGACGACCTTCGCGAGTACATGACCGCCCCCCGGTGGTACCAGACGCTGCCCGACGCCGCGCGTGCCATCGCCTACTTCTCCCCCGAGTACGGCATCGCCGCCGCGCTCCCGCAGTACTCAGGCGGGCTCGGGATCCTGGCCGGAGACCACCTCAAGGCCGCGAGCGACCTCGGCGTCCCCATCCTCGCCGTGGGCCTGCTCTACCGGCACGGCTACTTCACCCAGTCGCTGTCGCCCGAGGGCTGGCAGATGGAGCACTACCCGTCGCTCGACGCGGGCGGCCTGCCGCTGACCCTCCTGAAGGAGGAGGACGGCACCCCCGTCAAGATCCGCGTGGGCCTGCCCGAGGGGCGCGCCCTGCACGCCCAGCTCTGGGTGGCCCAGGTCGGCCGCGTGCCGCTGCTCCTGCTCGACTCCGACGTGGCCGACAACGACAGCGCGGCCCGCGACGTCACCGACCGCCTCTACGGCGGCGGCACCGACCACCGGCTCATGCAGGAGCTGCTGCTCGGCGTGGGCGGCGTGCGCGCCATCCGCGCCTACTGCCGCATCACCGGCCACGCGGACCCGGAGGTCTTCCACACCAACGAGGGCCACGCCGGGTTCCTCGGCCTGGAGCGCATCCGCGAGCTGACCGAGGCGCGGCTGTCGTTCGACGAGGCCCTGGAGGCCGTGCGGGCCGGCACGGTCTTCACCACGCACACCCCGGTGCCCGCGGGCATCGACCGCTTCCCCATCGAGATGATCGAGCGGCACTTCGGCGGCGACAACGCCTGGCCGACCGTGCCCGTGGAGCGCATCCTCGCCCTGGGCGCCGAGGCCGACCCCAGCCGCTTCAACATGGCGGTCATGGGCATGCGGCTGGCCCAGCGCGTCAACGGCGTCTCGGAGCTGCACGGCGAGGTCAGCCGGGAGATGTTCAAGGACCTCTGGCCCGGCTTCGACCTGGACGAGGTGCCGATCGGCTCGATCACCAACGGCGTCCACGCCCCCACCTGGGTGGGCCGCGAGCTGATGGAACTGGCCGGGCGCGAGCTGCCCACGCTCGTCGAGCGGGCGCGCGGCTGGGACGGCATCCAGAAGATCGCCGACGCCGACCTCTGGGACATCCGGCGCACCCTGCGGCGCCGCCTGGTCGAGGGCGCCCGGGTCCGGCTGCGCCGCTCCTGGCGCGACCGTGGCGCCTCCGACGCCGAGCTCGGCTGGATCGACGACGTCCTCGACCCCGACGTGCTGACGATCGGCTTCGCCCGGCGCGTGCCGTCGTACAAGCGGCTCACGCTCATGCTGCGCGACCCCGAGCGGCTCAAGAGCCTGCTGCTCGACCCGGACAAGCCGGTGCAGATCGTGATCGCCGGCAAGGCCCACCCGGCCGACGAGGGCGGCAAGAAGCTGATCCAGCAGATCGTCAAGTTCGCCGACCAGCCCGAGGTCCGTCACCGCATCGTGTTCCTGCCCGACTACGACATGGCGCTCGGCCAGCTCATGACGCAGGGCAGCGACGTGTGGCTGAACAACCCGCTGCGCCCGCTGGAGGCGTCCGGCACGTCGGGCATGAAGTCGGCACTGAACGGCGGGCTCAACCTGTCCATCCGCGACGGGTGGTGGGACGAGTGGTACGACGGCACCAACGGCTGGGCGATTCCCACGGCCGACGGCGTCGCCGACCCGGACCGGCGTGACGAGCTGGAGGCCGCCGCCCTCTACGACCTGATCGAGCACGAGGTGTCCGACCGGTTCTACGACCGGGCGGCCGACGGGCTGCCGCGCCGCTGGATGGAGATGGTCAAGCACACGCTGACCTCGCTCGGGCCCAAGGTGCTGGCCGGCCGGATGCTGCGCGACTACGTCCTCGGCCTGTACACGCCGGCGGCCAAGGCGGGCCGCGCGCTCGCGGCCGAGTCCTGCTCCGGGGCCCGCTCGTTCGCGGCCTGGCGGCTGCGCGTGGCCAAGGCGTGGCCGGGGGTGCGGGTCGAGCACGTGGAGGCGTCCGGCGTCGGCGACACCCCCGAGGTGGGCAACGTGCTGGAGCTGCGGGCCACGATCGCGCTCGGCGACCTGACCCCGGACGACGTGCTCGTCCAGGCCGCCTACGGCCGGGTCGGGCCGCACGACGAGCTGGTCCACCCGAGCTACCTGGCGCTCACGCCCGTCGACACCGACGACGACGGCCGCGCCCACTACGCGGGCGTGGTGCCGCTGGACCGCACGGGTCCGTTCGGCTACACGGTCCGGGCCGTGCCCCACCACCCGCTGGCGGCCTCGCCGGCCGAGCTCGGGCTGGTCACCGTGCCAGAGGAGCCGGTCGGGATGACCAACGGCACCCTGCGGTGACGGCAGGGACGCCGTCCGGACGGGGTGGCAGGCCTTGACGGCGCTGGATAATCGGGTTGTGGACGACAGCGGGAACGGCGTGCGCGCCGACACTCTGGTGGCCACGGTCCGCGGCGTGCTGCCCTCGCTGACGCCCGCCGCGCAGACCGTCGCCCGCCTCATCCTGGAGGATCCCGCGACGGTGGCGCGGAGCACCATCACCGAGCTGTCCGCCGCCTCGGGCACCAGCGAGGCCACGATCGTGCGCACGGCCAGGCTGCTGGGCTTCGCGGGCTACCCGCAGCTCCGGCTGGCCCTGGCCGCGGCCGCCGCGCAGCCCGACCGGCTGGTGCCCGGCGACCTCGCCCCCGACGACCCGCTGTCGGAAGTCATCGTCAAGGTGGCCAGGGCCGAGTCCGAGGCGATCAACGACACGGTCGCCCAGCTCACCTCCGAGCGGCTCGGCCTGGTCATCGACGCCATCGTGGGGGCCCGGCGGGTCGACGCGTACGGTGTGGGCGCCTCGGGCCTGGTGGCGGCGGACGTCGCGCAGAAGCTGCTGCGCATCGGCCTGTCCAGCCACGCCTTCCAGGACGCCCACCTGGCGCTGACCAGCGCCGTCCTCCTCAAGCCCGGCGACGTCGCCATCGGCATCAGCACGTCCGGCGAGACGCCGGACGTGCTGGAGCCGCTGGGCCGGGCCAAGGAGGCCGGCGCCACCACCGTGGCGATCACCAACAACCCGCGCTCGACGATCGCGGAGCTGGCCGAGCACGTGCTCATCTCGGCCGGGCGCGAGACGGAGTTCCGTCCCGGCGCGCTGGCCAGCCGTATCAGCCAGCTCCTGGTCATCGACTGCGTGTTCGTCGGCGTCGCCCAGCGCACGTTCGACTCCTCCCAGGAGGCGTGGAACAGCACCAGGCGCGCCGTTCAGGAGTTCACCCGGAGAACATCACACGCACGTCGTCAGCCTTGACGAACATGACGCGGTGCCCGAACTGGATCTGCAGGTACTTCGTCTTGCCCTTGACCACGGTGTGCGGCTCCGGCTCGAAGGTGACCGCCCGGTAGTACTCGGTCGCCGCCGGGCCGGACAGCGTGTACTTCTCGCCGGCCGAGAACGTGTACTGCAGCGGGGTGACCGCCTGGTACGGGACTTCGGCCGGGTACGCCTCCTTCTCCGGGTAGGCCCTGCCGTACACCGGGACCGTGGCGAGGCCGGGCTTGGGCGTCACCACGAGGCCCATGGAGGGCACGGCGGTCGGCGCGGAGGCGGGGTTGTGGAACCACGCCTTCTGGCCGAGGTACCAGATCGCGGTCCAGTCGCCCTGCCGGTCGGCCACGGCGAAGCGCTGGCCGGTGGTGGCCCGGGCGCTGTGGTCGTACACGCTGTAGAGCGAGTCGCCCGTGGGGTGCTTGCCGATGTCCTTGATCAGCGGGGCGTCGGCGCGCGGCTCGGTGCGCAGCCAGACCGTGGAGGCGGGCAGCGGCGGGCAGGCCTTCTCCGGGTTCTTGCGGTCACAGCCGTAGAAGTACGGCTTGTTCGTCGCGAAGTCCGGCTTGATCATGACGGATCCGGACCTGGGCCCGCCGAACTGGTGCAGCGGGGCGCCGATCAGCTGGAAGTAGTGCGCCCAGTCCCAGAACGGGCCCGGGTCCTCGTGCATGCCCCTCACCGTGGTCGGCAGCGTGCCGGGCACGTTGTCGTGGCCGATGATGTGCGCGCGGTCGAGCGGCACGCCGTGGCGCAGCGCCAGGTAGCGCACCAGCTTGGCCGACGACCGGTACATCGCCTCGGTGTACCAGGTGCTGCCCTCGGCCAGGAAGCCCTCGTGCTCGATGCCGATGGACTTGGCGTTGATGTACCAGTTGCCGGCCTGCCAGCCGACGTCCTTGGTCTTGATCTGCTGGGCGATGTGGCCGTCGCTGGAGCGGACGGAGTAGTGCCAGCTCCCGGGCCACTTCGGGTCCTGGTTGAGCTTGACCGAGGGCGCCCAGTAGCCCTCCATGTCATGGATGACGATGTAGTCCACCTTCTGGCTGAAGGGGCGGTTGGCCAGGTCGTAGTGGCCGTAGTCGTTGTTCGGGAGCTGGGCGTAGGCGGCCGGGATCCACTCGCAGGAGATCGTGGGCGGGCACTCGACGCCGTCGCGGCGCGGCGGGCGCAGGCCGAGCTTCTCCAGCCACTTCTCCACGGCCTCCAGGCCGGGCACCGGCTTGAGGGTGACGCGGCCGCCGTCGTCGGTGACCCGGTCGGCGCCCTCCTTGATCGTGGTGTACACCTCGTCGGCGAAGACCTTGGCGGCCTGCGACTCCTCGGCGCCGGAGTACTTCGCGACCGCGCCGTACCACTCGCCGGGGTCGTCGCTCAGCGGCGCGCCGAGCGACTTCTGGTAGTCGGCGAGCAGCGCCGCACCGCCCCGGATGTTGGCGGCGTCGTCGGCGCGCAGCTTCTCGCGGCTCTCGCCGGTGAGCTCGGCGGCCTTCTCGATGGTGCGCAGCGAGGCGGGGATCTCGGCGGGCGCGGGAGTCTCGGCGGGGGCGGCCAGCGGGCGGCTCTCGTCGCCGCGGGCGTCCTCCTCGCTCTCGCCGTGGTGGTTGGAGCCGGTGAAGGAGGCGGCGTCGGTCAGGTGCATGGGGCCGAACCCGGCGTTGTTGCTGGGCTGGCCGGCGTGGGCGTCCCAGCGCGACTCCAGGTAGGAGACGCCCAGCAGGACACTCTCGGGAACCTTGAACTCCGCGGCGGCGGCGGTGAACGCCTGCTGCCGGTCGTCCGGCTCGGCGGCCTGCGCCGCCGTGGGGATGCTCGCTAACGTGCTCGCTAAGGGGAGAAAGGCGACCGCGGCGATCGCCAGCGCTCTGCGCATGGGCGCTCCTAGACTGCTGGGGGTGCTGCAGGCACAGCGTCTCAATATTTTCTTTCTGCGGCGAGAGCTTTGCGAAGGATTTTTTCACGCGTTGACGGCGCCGGATCCTCGCGGGGGCGCTCTTGTAGGGTTCGGGGCATGGCTGAGTTCGTACGCGTAGAGGTCGCCGGGCAGATCGCCACCATCAGGCTCGACCGCCCCAAGATGAACGCCCTCAACGGCCAGGTCCAGCGGGAGATCGCCGAGGCGGCCCGCGCCGTCGACGCCGACCCCGCCGTCCACGCGGTCGTGCTCTACGGCGGCGAGCGGGTCTTCGCCGCCGGCGCCGACATCAAGGAGATGGCCACCATGTCGTACGCCGACATGGCCCTGCACTCCCGCACCCTGCAGGACTGCTTCACGGCGGTCGCGCGCATCGGCAAGCCCGTCATCGCCGCCGTCACCGGCTACGCCCTCGGGGGCGGGTGCGAGCTCGCGTTGTGCGCCGACTTCCGCGTCGCGGGGGAGTCGGCCAGGCTCGGCCAGCCGGAGATCCAGCTCGGCATCATCCCCGGCGCGGGCGGCACGCAGCGGCTGCCGCGCCTGGTCGGGCCGTCCAGGGCCAAGGACCTCATCTTCAGCGGCCGGCACGTCGCGGCGGACGAGGCGCTCGCGATGGGGCTGGTCGACCGGGTCGTGCCGGACGCCGAGGTGTACACGGCGGCGCTGGAGTGGGCGGCCACGTTCGCCGACGGGCCCACGGTGGCGCTGCGGGCCGCCAAGCAGGCCGTCGACCAGGGGCTGGAGACCGACCTCGACACGGGTCTGGAGATCGAGCGCCTGCAGTTCTCGGGATTGTTCGCGACCGAGGACGCCCGCACCGGCATGACGGCCTTCGCCGAGAAGTCCCGGCCGAAGTTCTCCGGGCGCTGATCTTTCCTTCTGTCACGTCACCGGGGCCGCGGTCTCCCCGGCCCCGGCTTCCATGGCGTCAGCCCCTGACCACCACCGTCGTGAGCGATCGCGGTGCGAGCGTCACCGTGCGGGCGGTGACCGGGGACGGGGTCAGGTCGTTGGCCTCGTCCGTCACGTACGCCGTCGCCCGGCCGGCTACGCCCTTCCACGTGATCGGGGCGGTTCCCGTGTTGAGGATTTCCAGCACTCTGGAGCCGTCCACGTTGCGGAATGCCGAGACTTTCAGCGCCGGGTCGGCCGCCGAGGCGTCCACCCGGACCGCTCCCGGACGGATGAACCGGCTGTAGGCGGCCAGCGCCCACAGCCGCTTGGACACGTGGTAGGTCCTGGCCGTCTCGTCGATCTGGAGCAGCGCCCGGGTGGCGCCGCGCGAGGCGCCGAGCCAGTAGATGTAGCCGCTGACGTCACCCAGGGTGAGGGCGTCGTGCACGGCCGAGGCGATCGTCATGCCGTCGTAGCCGCCGCCGTCGTCCCAGCGCTCGTTCCACGTGTTCCCGTTGGGGTTCCACTCCGACATCCACGTCTTCCGGGTCGTGGGCAGCGGCCCGTCGACGGGGCTGGCGTACGTGTGACCGGTGTGGGTCTTCACCCAGCGGCGCGCCACCGGGTCGGCCTCGATGGCCGCCGAGTACGCCTTGGCCTCCTTCCAGCCGAACGAGTCGCAGCACGCCAGGTTCACGCCCTTGGCGATGGGCCCGAGGACCTTGACGAACTCGGCGGCCTCGGCCGGGGTGAACCGCATCGAGGCGTAGGTGGCGGTGAAGTCGGGCTCGTTGGTGAAGCCGAGGTCGGTGATCCTGACGCCCTCCTGGGCGTAGAAGCGGGTGTACTGGGCCAGGTAGCGGGCGTAGGCGGTGCGCCACTCGGGCTTGAGGGTGCCGCCGTTCTTGTCGTCGCCGTTGTCCTTCATGTAGCCGGGGGCGCTCCAGGCGTCGGCGACGAAGCGCCGCACGCCGTACTCCTTGGCCGCCTTGGCCACCCAGACCTGGCTGTTGTCGTCGCCGTCCCAGACGTAGCGGGGCGGCGCGTCCGGGCCGCCCGGGTC
The DNA here is from genome assembly GCF_040654455.1 of Nonomuraea sp. NPDC050691. Taxonomy (NCBI): domain Bacteria; kingdom Bacillati; phylum Actinomycetota; class Actinomycetes; order Streptosporangiales; family Streptosporangiaceae; genus Nonomuraea; species Nonomuraea sp. NPDC050691. Next base: position 13,717 of record NZ_JBFAIA010000095.1, on the reverse strand, counting down.
CTCCGGCTGGATCGAGACCATGTGGTCGTACGGGCTGCCGGCGGGGGAGGAGCCGATGCCGAGGCGCAGGATGCTGAGGCCCGCCCCCTTGGCCCGGTCGAACCACAGGTCGAGGATCTCCCGCTGCTGCGCCTCGGGCAGCGCGCGGAGCAGTTCGTTGCGCCGGAACGCCTGGGAGATGCCGAAGCCGTCGATCTGCTGGTGGCGGACGTGCTCGCGCACCGTTATCACGCCGGAGACGGCGGCCGGCGCGTCAGCGGGCGGGCCGGTGGATGGGGTGTGGACGGCCGGCAGGCCGAGCAGGGTGATCGCGACAACGCCTCGCCACATGGCGCCCTCCGAAAGTTTCGGAACAGCTGCGATATGTTTCGCATGCGTGCCGGAAACGTAAGCGCCCGCCGCTGATCCGTCAACACCTCTGTCAGACCTGGAGGCGTCGGCGGGGTGGCCTTCGCCCTCCGGGGTGCTGCCGCGCGGCGGCGCGAGTAAGAGATGGTGTTGCCATTCGGGCACGGCGCCGTGGTGGGTGGCGATTTCCCACTATGGTGACGTTTCATGATGCGCGTCCTGGTCCCCGCGCGGCTGCGTCAGGCCGTGCGCACGTGGTTCGATGCCCGCTACATCTCCATCGCGGACCACCGCCAGGACATCAGGGACGCCCTGTGGGAGGTCCAGACGCTGCGCCGGGAGATGGCGACGCTCCAGGCGGAGGTGGAGCGCCTGCGCAAGGCCAAGCCCGCGGCGGCGCCGGGTGCGGACCGTGCCAAGCTCGACGAGACCCGCCGCCTGGCCCAGGACACCCAGCGCCTGGCGCAGGAGACGGCCAAGGCGATGGACGGCGTGCTGCAGAACGAGGTCCTGGTCTGGCAGGCCATCGACGACCTCAGGGACCGCACCGCCCCCTCGGCTCCGTCGGGCGCCGCGGAGCGGTCGTGAGGGTCACCTGGTCGGGCGGCTCCTTGACCTTCCGTCTCGACCCCGAGGACGAGATCACCGGCCACGCCTCCGACGGCCACCCCGTCAAGCTCGCGATCAACTCGTGCTCCCTCTCGGGCGTGCCGGACGACGCCCACCCCGACCTGTTCGCCGTGGCCGCGTGGACCGTCGCCGCCCCGTGGACGCGCAGGCGGATCACCTTCGACCGGGCGGTGTCGGCCGAGGTCGCCGCCGTGCTGCACGACGGGTGGGGGATCGAGGCCGGGCCCGTGGGCGCCGAGCCGCGCCGTGCCGGGAGCACGCTGGCGATCTCCTACAGCGGCGGCGCCGACTCCGTGGCCGCGGCCACCGTCTACCCGGACGCCCCCTTCGTCCACTTCCGGCGGGTGCCGCACCCCCGCGTGCCCAACCGGTGGCCGCACTATCGCTCGGACGTCCTCGCCAAGCTGGCCCGGGGGACCGGGCGCGACCTCACGATCGTCGAGTCCGACCTGGAGTACACACTCGCCGAGCCCCGTCCCGGCTACCCGGAGCACCAGGCCGTCGCGGCCGGCGCGCTGCTGTCGGCCGATCGGCTCGATCTCGGCGGTCTCGGCTTCGGATACGAGATGGGCTCCCGGTGGCTCGGCGGCGGCCGATACCTGCTGCGCTACACCCCGGACAACGACCTGTGGGCGCCCCACGGCAAGTGGGGACGGCTGTTCGCCGCGGTGGGCGTCCACATCGTGCTGCCCGTCGGCGGGGTCAGCGAGGCCGTCACCATGCGGCTCGCGCTCGGCTCCGACCTCAAGGACCACGTCCGCTGGTGCCTGCGCGGCACCGACGGCCCCTGCCGTACCTGCGGCAAGTGTCTGTACAAGGAGCTCATCCAGGCCGCGATCGAGCGGCGGCCGCTCGACACGCCCATCACCGCCGACCGGCCCGTGGCGCGCAAGTGGATGCGCCCGCCGCCCTACGGCGGCCAGGAGATGATCCAGTACGGCCTGGCCCGCGTGCCGGGGATCGAGAACACCGTGTTCGGCACGGCCCTGACGTACTTCGACGTCACCGAGGAGTCGACGAGCTGGCTCGACCACTGCTACCCGAGGGCGATCGACGAGATCCCGGAGCCGTGGCGGGCCGAGGCGGCGGCGTTCATGGCGGCCCATGTGGGCTTCATGACCGACGACGAGGTGCGCCAGGTGGAGACCTGGGGCTCGTGACGGCCGTACGGGAGCAGATCGTGAAGCGGGTCATCGAGGAGGAACGCGGCGGATGAAGGTGTACCTGTCGGTCGACATGGAGGGCGTCACGGGGCTCACCGACCCGGAGGAGATGCACGCCGGCAAGCGCGGCTACGAGCGCGGGTGCGAGCTGATGACGGCCGACGCCAACGCCGCCGTCGAGGGCGCCTACGCCGCCGGCACCACGTCGGTGCTGGTCAACGACGCGCACGGATCCACCAAGAACCTCCGCATCGACCTGCTCGACCCCCGCGCCACCCTCATCCGCGGGCCCGGCAAGGCGCAGCGGATGGCGCAGGGGCTCGACGGCTCGTTCCAGGCGGCGGGCTTCGTCGGCTACCACGCCCGCGCCGGGGTGCAGCACGGCGTGCTCAACCACACGTGGATGGGCAAGGAGATCCAGAACGTCCACCTCAACGGCGAGGTGTGCGGCGAGACCCGGCTCGTGGCCGCGTGCGCCGGGTTCCACGGCGTGCCGGTCGTGCTGGTCAGCGGCGACGAGGCCGTGGGCGAGGAGGCGCGCGAGCTGCTCGGCGACGTCGAGACGGTCGCGGTGAAGAAGGGGATCGACAAGTTCTCGGCCGAACTGCTGCCGCCGAGCGTGGCCCAGTCCCGCATCCGTGACGCCATGGCCCGCGCCCTCAACCGGTTGACCGACTTCGCGCCGTACCGGCTGGCTCCGCCGTACACGCTGGGGGTGGAGTGGAACTCCACCGCCATCGCCGCCGCCGTCGGGCTCATCCCGGGCGTGAAGGCGGCGGGCTCGCGCCACACCGAGTTCACGACGGACGACTTCACGCAGATCATGGCGCTGTTCGGCATCTTCGCCACGATCGGCGGCCAGATCGCCTGCGGCAGCGGCCCCTACGGCTGAGCCGCCCGGCCCCGGGGCCGCCCTGCGGCCCCCTGCCCCGCGCCGGTGCGGGGAGCCCGCTCGGACGGCGGGAGTGTCCGGCATGCGGTCGCCGGGGCGCGGGTGTACGGTGCGGAGCGGTCGCCGCCCGGTCGCGGGCGGCGTACCGGGAACATGCCTGAAGAGAGGTGCGGCGTGGAGGGTGCGGCGCTGACGCGGCGGGGGTTGCTCGTCGGCATCGGGGCGGTCGGCGGCGCGGGCGCCATGTACGCCGCCATGGGCGCCCTCGGCCTGGCGCCGTCCGGGCAGGACAAGGCGTTCGCCGCCCCGCGGCCCGGCGACTTCTCGCTGTCCGGCCGGGGCGCGGCCACGGTGGTGATCCTCGGCGCGGGCGTGGCCGGGCTCACCGTGGCGTACGAGCTGGGCAAGGCCGGCTACGACTGCACGCTGCTGGAGGCGAGCGGGCGGGCCGGCGGGCGCAACCTCACGCTGCGCGGCGGCGACCGGCTGACCGAGGCGGGCGGCGCCACGCAGGAGGCCACGTTCGGCGAGGGCGTCTACTTCAACGCCGGGCCCGGCCGCATCGCGCAGTGGATGGTCACGCTCGACTACTGCCGCGAGCTGGGCGTGCCGATCGAGACGTTCATCAACAGCAACGCCCAGGCGTACGTCCACACGGGCGGCGGCACGGTGCGGGCCCGCACCGCAAAGGCCGATATGTACGGCTATATCGCGGAGTTACTGGCGAAGGCGACGAATGCCGGAGCGCTCGACCGGGAGATGACCCAGGACGACCGGGAGCGCCTGCTCGACTTCCTACGCCGGTTCGGCGACCTCGGCCCCAAGCTCGACTACGAGGGCTCGCCCCGGCGCGGTTTCCTGAAATATCCGGCACTGGACGGCGGCACCCCCGTCGCCGGCCCCGGCGCCCTCCACGACGTCCTCGCCGCCGGCACCGGCCGCCACATCCTCAACGACTTCGGCTACGACCAGGCCACCCCCATGTTCCAGCCGGTCGGCGGCATGGACGCCATCGTCAGGCGGCTGACCGAGGCCGTGGGCGCCGACCGTGTCAAGACGGGCGCCAAGGTCACGAAGATCACGAACCTGGCCGACGGCGTCGAGGTCGTCTGGGACGGCGGCCGGATCAAGGCCGACTACTGCGTCGCCACCCTGCCGCCCCACGTGCTCGCCCGGATCCCGCACAACCTGGGCGCCCAGGTCACCACCGCGCTCAGCACGCCCGTCCCGGTCGCCGCCGGCAAGATCGGCATGGAGTACGACCGGCGCTGGTGGGAGCTGGAGGACCGCATCTACGGCGGCATCACCGAGACCGACCTCGACATCACCCACATCTGGTACCCGTCGCACGGCTACCACGGCGAGCGCGGCCTGATCGTGGGCTACTACAACATCGGTTTCGAGGCCGAGCTGTACGGCGCGCTCACCCCGGAGGACCGCCGCCGCCGCGCCCTCACCCAGGGCCGCAAGATCCACGGCGACAAGTACGGCAAGGGCCTGCTGTCCAGCGTCTCCGTCGCCTGGGAGCGCCAGGAGCACATCCGGGGCGGATGGGTGCGCTGGCCCGCCTTTGATTCGTCGTTCACTCTTCTGCAACGCCCCAGCGGAAGGGTCTACTTCGCGGGCGACTGGCTCACCCATCTGATCGCCTGGCAGGCGGGGGCCATGGAGTCGGCCCGCGCCGCCGTCACGCAGCTCCACCAGAGGGTGCTGCGCTCGCAGTGACGGCACGCTGCCGCCGGGACCGCGTAGGGTCCTGGTGGAGCGAATGAGGAGATGGGATGACATTGCACTGGGTGCCCGCGACCGAACGGACCGACCTGCTGGCCGACCCGGTGGCCCGCGCCGTGCGCGAGCTGCCCAGTGCCGCCGAGGTGGCCGAGATCGACCCCGAACTGGCCGACACGGCGGCCTTCTGCGAGCGCTACGGCGTGGGCATGGACGAGTCGGCCAACTGCGTCGTCGTCGCCGCCAGGCGCGGCGGCGAGACCCGCTACGCGGCCTGCATGGTGCTGGCCACGATGCGGGTCGACGTCAACGGCGTGGTGCGCAAGCACCTGGAGGCGCGCAAGGCGAGCTTCGCCCCGATGGCGGAGGCGGTCGAGCTGACCGGCATGGAGTACGGCGGCATCACGCCGCTGGGCCTGCCGGCCGACTGGCCGATCCTGGTCGACGCGCGCGTGGCGGAGCACCCGAAGGTGGTCGTCGGCAGCGGGCTGCGCAGGAGCAAGCTGGCCGTCGCCGGATCCACCCTGGCCGGGCTGAAGGGCGCGGAGGTTCTCGCCCTGGCCGGCGACGCATAGCAGACGGTCGCCGCGACCCCGCGAAATGTCGTGGCCGATTCGATACCGAGGGATCGGAAACCGATGGCCCCGATCCGGACGTTGTACGAGTGGGAATGTGGCCTCATGGTTCATCTCGTGGGCGGGGATTAAGCCGGTATGGTGCTTCATGCCATGAACGATGACCGACTTGGCCCTTACCGGCTGCTCAGGCGGCTCGGTGAAGGCGGAATGGGCGTTGTCCACCTCGCCGTCGACCCTCAGGGGAGACAGGTGGCGGTCAAGGTCCTGCGCGGCGAGGTCGCCGGTGACGAGGTCGCCAGGCGACGGCTGTCGCGCGAGGTCGAGACCATGCGCCGCGTGCGCAGCCAGTACATCGCCGAGGTCGTCGACGCCGACGTCACCGGTCATCGTCCGTACATCGTCACGCGGTACGTCCCCGGGCGCTCGCTGGACGAGATCGTCAAGGACGACGGCCCGCTGGAGCTGCCCGCGCTGGTGCGCATCGCGCACGGCGTGGCCACGGCGCTGGCCGCCGTCCACTCCGTCGGCGTGATCCACCGTGACCTGAAGCCCGGCAACGTGCTGATCCTCGACGGCGAGCCGGTGCTCATCGACTTCGGCATCGCCCAGGCGGTCGACGCCACGCGGCTGACCCAGACCGGCATGTTCATCGGCACGCCCGGCTACCTCGCCCCGGAGATCATCGAGGGGCAGGAGGCGGGGCCGGAGGTCGACATCCACGCCTGGGCCGGCACGCTGCTGTACGCATGCACCGGCCAGCCGCCCTTCGGCAAGGGCACGCTGGAGATGATCTTTTACAACATCACCGCGGGCAAGGCCGAGATCGGGGCCGCGCCGGCCGAGCTGCAGCCGCTGCTCAAGGCCGCCTTCCAGCGCAACCCCGCCAAGCGGCCGAAGGCGGCCGAGCTGGCTGAGCAGAGCGCGCGCATGCTGCCGCGGACGCCGGGCCGGTCGCCGGACGAGATCTCCACGGTGCCGGGTCCCGACCGGCCGCAGTTCGACCTGCCGGCGCCGCGCCCCGTCGCCGAGCGGCCGGCCTGGGAGATCTCCACGCCGCCGGTCACGCCCCGGCAGCTCCTCGACGGGCAGGAGGTCCGCTTCGGCCGGCCGGGGGCACCCGCTGCCGGCCCGACGCCGCCGCCGGGCCAGGACCAGCCGTACGTGTCGCTGCTCGGCCAGGGCGGCGCCCCCGCACCGGGCGCCCCGGGGACAGGGCCGGGCGGCATGGGCGCCGGGCAGAGCGGCGGTCCCCTGGCGGGCGGACCGGGCGCGGGGCAGGCCGGCTCGACACCGGGCGGCGACCAGGCCGACCCGTGGGCGAGCGACGAGGGCGACCCGTGGCCGACCCGCCGTGTCACGCCCGAGGAACTGCGCCGCATGCAGCAGGAGAGCGGCGCCCAGCCGTGGCCGGGCGCCCCGCGGCCGGGCGACAACCCGGCGTTCCCCCGGGACAACGCCGTGTCCCCGTGGCCCGGGGAGCACGGCCCGCTGCCGTCGCAGGACGGTGACCTGCCGACGCGGCGCGTACGCCCCGACACGCCCGACTACGGCCGGCCGAACGTCGACTACGGCCGTCCCGGCCCCTCACCGGCACCGGGCACGGGACCGAACGCGGGTCCCGCGCCCTATCCCGGATCGGGACCGCACGCCGCGGGCCCCCACCCAGGATCGGGCCCGCACGCCGGGCCCGCGGCGTTCTCGGGGCCGGCCGCGTACTCCGGCCCGCACGCCGCCCCCGGGTCGGGCCCGCAGGCCGGCCACCCGGCGGGTCATCAGTCTGGTCATCAGGCGGGTCATCAGTCCGGGCACGCGTTCGGCATGGGCGGCCCGTCCGGGCCGGCGCCGCAGCCGCGTCCCAGCCAGCAGCAGCCGCCGCCCTACATCCCCGCCCAGGGCCAGTACCCGCCGGACCCGAGGACCAAGCGGGAGCCGTTCGTCCCGGGCGCCGTGCCCGGCCAGGTGCTCCAGCGCTCCCGGGCCTACGGCGTGGCGGGCGCGATGCTGCTCGTCATCATGATCGTGGTGGCGGTCATGGCGCCCGTGCTGGTGGCCGTGGTGGTCGTGCCCGTCGCGGTGCTGCTGCGCGCCGCCGACCTGGCCCAGCCGGAGCTGATCGCGCGCCGCTCGACCGGCGCGGCGGCGCTGGACGTCGTCAGGGTGTTCGCGCACCCGAGGGCGCTGGCCAAGTCCGTGGGAATCACCTTCGCGCTGGTTCTTTACGCGCTCATACTCGGGCTACCCGTTACGCTGCTGCTCACCGTGGTGCTCAAGACGGACCCGTACAACGCGCTGGCCTGGGGAGCGGCGGTCGCCCTCTGGACCTTGTGCGCGGGCCCGGGTGTGGAGGGCCCGGGGCGCCAGATGCGCAGGACCCTCGCTTCCCTCGTACCCTCGAGAACAGCGGCGATGGTGCTGGCGGGCGTCCTCGGGGCGGCCGCGGCCCTGTCGCTGGTCCTCGCCTACGGCACGTTCATTGACGACGCGAGGAGGGCCGTATGGGCTCCGGTGGACGTGGGACCTGTGGTGGAGCAGCTCGACGGACTGAAGGGGGACTCGGGGGGATGACGGGGGGAAGACGGCGATGAGCACGGGCAACACCCAGGCGCCAGAGCGGCTCGGCCCCTACCGGGTGGTACGCAAGATCGGCGAAGGTGGGATGGGGGTTGTCCACCTCGGCGTCGACGCCGAGGGCCGCGAGGTCGCCATCAAGGTCCTCCACCCGCACGTGGCCGCCGACCTCAAGGCTCGCGACCGGCTCACCCGCGAGGTCGAGACCATGCGCCGGGTACGCAGCCCGCACGTGGCCGAGGTGCTCGACGCCGAGCTCGTCGGGGGCCAGCCGTACGTGGTGACCCGGTTCGCGCCGGGCCGCACGCTGGAAGAGACGGTGCTCAACGACGGGCCGCTGCCCGCGGGCGAGGTGATCAAACTCGCGCGGGGGCTCTGCCAGGCGCTCGTGTCCATCCACGCCGCCGACGTGATCCACCGCGACTTCAAGCCGTCCAACGTCATGCTGGTCGACGGCGAGCCGCTGGTCATCGACTTCGGTATCGCCCACCTGGTCAACGCCACGCGGCTGACCCAGACGGGCATGTTCGTCGGCACGCCGGGCTACCTCGCGCCCGAGATCATCCGCGACTCCGAGATCACCCAGGCGGCCGACGTCCACGCGTTGGCCTCCACGGTGTTCTTCGCCGCGACGGGCGCGCCGCCGTTCGGCACGGGCACGTTCGAGGCGGTCTGCTTCAACATCATGGAAGGGCGCGCCCAGCTCGACAAGGCGCCCGCGTGGCTGCGCGGCTGGCTCGCGCGCGCGCTCGACGTCGACCCGACGGCCCGGCCGAGCGCCCAGGCTCTGCTGCGCATGGCCAGGGCGCTCGACCCGTCGGTGACGACGTTCCACGAGACCACCCCGCAGGCCCAGTCGGGCGGCACGAAGAAGCTGTCCACCCGCACGCGCGTCCTCGACGCCCAGGCCGAGTCCTACGCCGACCTGCTGCCGCCCGTCGAGTACGGCCCGCCGCAGCCCCGCCACGAGCCGAAGCCCCGTCAGGAGCGGCCCCGGCAGGAGGAGCGCCCGCCGCCCTACGTCCCGGCCCCCATGCCGGCCCGCCCGCCCGCGCCCCGGCCGGACCAGCGGGTCGCGGGCTATCCCGGCGCCGCCTCCGGCTATCCGCCGGCGACCCAGGGCAGTCCCCGCCCCGACACCCAGCCGCCCCGGTACACACCGCCCGCGCCGCGGGCCGGCCGCCGTCCGGACACCCAGCCGCCGCCGTACACGCCGCCCGCCGAGCGCAAGCGCTACCTCGTGGGCAGCCAGCTCGTCGGCGGGCTGCTGCTGGTCATGCTGGTCGCGTTGACGGTCATGATGCCCGTGGCCATGGGCGCGGTGGCCGTCGCGCTCGCGGTGGTGCTGCGGGTGGGCGACTACCTGTTCGGCGACATGGTCAAGCGCCGCCAGATCCGCGGCTCCAGCGCCGCCGACCCGCTGCTCGTGCTCGTCGGCACCCCCTGGGCGCTGGTCAAGGCGGCGCTCGTGTCGCTGGTCCACGTGCCGCTGGCGATCCTGTTCGGTCTCTGCGTGTACGGCGTGCTGCGCTGGGGCGGCGGCATGGAGGACATGAACAAGGCCGTCGCGTGGGCGGCGGGTGCCTTCTCGGCCGGCCTGTTCGTGCTGCCGGGCGGTGGCCCGCCGCGCCACACGGTCACCCGGGCGATCACCGGCATGCTGCGCAGCCCCGGCGCCGCCACGGTCGCGCTGCTGGCCGTGGGCACCGTGACGATGATCGTCGTGATGTTCGCGCTGGGCCAGGAGACGGTGTGGACCCCGTGGCGCGCCCCCGACACCGTGGTCAAGGAGCTGACGCGCAGCGCTCAGGACAGCGCGACGGGCCTCATCACCGGCCTCATCGACGACCTCCTGCGCCAGGTGGGGCTGGGGTTCCTGTCACCCTGGTCCTGAGTGTCCTGACCCGCCCCTGAGGGGAAAGAAGGGGTATGAGCGAGCATCTCGGTCCGTACCACCTGCTCTCCCGGCTCGGTTCCGGCGGTTTCGGCGAGGTGCATCTCGCGCTCGACCCCGAGGGGCGCACGGTCGCGGTCAAGGTGCTGCATCCGCACGTCGCGGCCGACACCCTCGCGCTGGCGCGGCTGGCCCGCGAGGTCGAGACGATGCGCCGGGTCGGCGGGCCGTACGTGGCGGAGGTGCTCGACGCCTCGCTGGACGGCCTGTCCGGGAACGGCGCGCGGCCGTACCTGGTCACCCGTTACGTGCAGGGCAGGCCGCTCAGCGCGGTGCCCGTCCCGGTGGCCGACCTGCCGCGCCTGGCGGCCGGGCTGGCGGCGGCGCTGCTGGCCATGCACGAGGCGGGCGTCGTCCACCGCGACCTCAAGCCGGCCAACGTGATGATGGCCGAGGGGCGGGCCGTGGTCATCGACTTCGGCATCGCGAGCGCTCTCGACTCGCTCTCGGTCACGGCCTCCGGCGCGGTGGTCGGCACGCCCGGCTACCTGGCGCCGGAGGTGCTCGAAGGCCGTGAGGCGGGCATGGCGGCCGACGTGTTCTCCTTCGGGGCCACGCTCGCGTACGCGGCCACGGGGCGCCAGCCGTACGGGCAGGGGCCCGCGTCGGCGGTGGCCTACCGGGTCGTCCACCACGAGCCTGACCTGGAGGGCGCTCCGGAGTGGCTGGAGCCGCTGCTGCGGCGATGCCTGTCCACGGACCCCGCCGCGCGCCCCACGGCCGCCGAGCTGTACGCGGAGCTGGGGGCGCTCGCCGGGCCCCTGGCACCCGAGCTGGAAGTGCCTCCTTCGCCGGGATCCGGCGAGCCCGCCCTCACCGGTGGAGCGGGGGGTGCTGGAGTGCCGGCCGGCGGCGCGGAGTTGGGCGGTGGCGCGCCGGGTGGTCCGGCGGCGGGTGTCCCTCCGCTGGGCGGCGCCGCGGCCGGTGGTGCGGCGGTCCGGTCGCCGGAGGTGCCCGCCGCCCAGGCGTCCCCGATGGGGCTGCCCGGGCCGGATGCCTCCCGTCTCGACATGCCGGACCTTTCCGGCGTACGTCAGCCGGACCTGCGCCGTGACGGGCGGCGCTCGCGGGCGGAGCGGCGGAGTGAGGGGCTGCACGACCTGGAGACGCGCGAGTGGCGGCCCGGCGACGACCGTCACCGGCGTTCGCCCGAGGAGGCCAGGGCCCGGCACCGGGAGAAGGTGCGCAGGCGCTGGGTGATCGGGTCGGCCCTGTTCGTGGCGCTGCTGGCCGCCGCGGCGCGTGGGCCGCTGCCGGAGGTGTCCCTGTTCCTGCTGGCCGGGTACACGCTGGGGGTGGTGGCCGACGCGGGGGTGGCGCTGGTGGCGCGCCGGCCGTACCGGACGAGCCGGATCGTGGTGGACTTCGCGAGCATCGTGGGCTCCGTGGGGATGAGCCTGGGGCTGAGCATGGCGTTCAGCACGTTCACGCTGGCCCTGTTCGCGGGCACGGCGCTGGTGACGGGGATCGTGTTCCTGCTGTCCGCCTGACCGGCGGCCCCTCGAGGGCGTACCGAACAAAGTTCGGTAGTGTGGGGGCGGTGACGTCGCGGCGCGGCCCTGTGAGGCCGTGTTTGCGCCGAAGCTACCCGTGGGTAACATGGCGTCGGGGAGCACGGGAGCGACCCGTGCCACCCGCTGTCACGGAGCCCACGGGACACCTGGCAGTCTGGACAGCATCCAGCGCCCGCCGCACCGACGCGGCGGCGCACGCGAACACGGGAGGTCGGCCACCGGCCATGAACATCGTCGTCTGCGTGAAGCAGGTCCCCGACACGGCGACCGAGCGCAAGCTGCGGTCCGATGACAAGACGCTCGACCGCGACGCCGTAGACGGCGTGGTCAACGAGCTGGACGAGTACGCGGTCGAGGAGGCACTGAAGCTCAAGGAGGCCCACGGCGGTGAGGTCACCGTCCTCACCATGGGCCCCGGCAAGGCCACCGAGACCATCCGCAAGGCCCTGGCCATGGGCGCCGACAAGGCGGTCCACCTCAGCGACGACGCCCTGCACGGCTCCGACGCGCTGTCGACCTCCTACGCGATGGCGCAGGCGCTGAAGAAGATCGGCTTCGACCTGGTCATCCTCGGCTCCGAGTCCACGGACGCCCGCACCGGCGTGCTCGCCGCGATGCTGGCCGAGCGGCTCGGCACCGCGCAGCTCACCCTCGCCAACAAGGTCGAGGTCGACGGGTCGTCCATCACGATCCAGCGGCTGACCGACTACGGGTTCGACCGGGTCGAGGCCACGCTGCCCGCCGTCGTGTCCGTGGTGGAGAAGATCAACGAGCCGCGGTACCCGTCCTTCAAGGGCATCATGGCCGCCAAGAAGAAGCCGGTGGAGACGCTCGGCATCGCCGACGCCGAGATCGCGGCCGACCAGGTGGGCCTCGGCGCCGCCTGGTCCGAGGTCGTCGACTTCGCCGCGGCCCCGCCGCGCGCGGCCGGCACGATCGTCAAGGACGAGGGCGACGGTGGCGCGAAGGCCGCCGAGTTCCTCGCCTCCAAGAAGTTCATCTGAGAACGGGGGTTTTGCTGATATGTCGGAGATTCTCGTTCTCGTCGAGCAGGTCGACGGCGAGGTCAAGAAGGTCACGCTGGAGCTGCTGACGCTGGCGCGCGGCCTCGGCACGCCGGCCGCCGTCTGGGCCGGCCCCGGCCTCACCGACGGCGCCAAGGCCCGGCTGGCCGAGTACGGCGCCGAGAAGATCTACGTCGCCTCCTCCGGCGACGTGGTCGACCACGTGGTGGCCCCCAAGGCCGAGCTGCTCGCCCAGCTCGTGGCCGACAAGTCGCCCGCCGCCGTGCTGGTGGCGGCCACGGCCGAAGGCAAGGAGATCGCCGGGCGTCTCGCGGTCAAGACCGACTCGGGCGTCATCACCGACGCCGTGGGCCTCGGCGAGGGCTTCGTGGCCGACCAGTCGATCTTCGGTGGCGGCGTCAACGTCCGCTCCCGTGTGCGCAAGGGCACGCCCATCGTCGCCGTACGCCCCAACTCGACCGCCCCCGAGCCCGCCGCGGGCGCCGGCGCGGAGGAGGAGGTGTCGCTCACCCTGAGCGACGCCGCCAAGGGGGCCCGCATCGTCGAGCGGGTCAAGCAGGAGAAGGGCGCCCGTCCCGAGCTGACCGAGGCCGCGATCGTGGTCTCCGGCGGGCGCGGTGTCGGCTCGGCCGAGAACTTCTCGGTCATTGAGGGCCTGGCCGACGCGCTCGGCGCGGCCGTGGGCGCCTCGCGCGCCGCCACGGACGCCGGCTGGTACCCGCACCAGTTCCAGGTCGGCCAGACCGGCAAGACCGTGTCGCCGCAGCTCTACATCGCGGCCGGCATCTCCGGAGCCATCCAGCACCGGGCCGGCATGCAGACCGCGAAGACGATCGTGGCGATCAACAAGGACCCGGAGGCCCCGATCTTCGAGCTCGCCGACTACGGCGTCGTGGGCGACCTGCACCAGGTCGTTCCGCAGCTCACCGAAGAGGTCGCCAAGCGCAAGTAGCCGCAGGGGAGAGCACGGCCTTCACCGAATGGCGCTTCGCGCAAAGAGGCTCAGGCTGTGACATTGGGGGGCGCGGCCCCCCAACCCCCGCTTCAAGAGCCGCTTCGCCGATTCGGCGGCCAACGACGTCGGACGGGCGTCACATGGCAGGTTGACGCTGCGCATCATCGGATGGCGCCCCCTTCGAGGGGCTGGTAGCCAGGCGCTGCGCGTCGGAAGATGTCAGCAGTGGTGGCGTGCCAGTGTGGGCACACCTGATCTCGCTCGGCTGGAGAGCTGGGCCACCCGCGCGGTGACCGCCCGGAGTCTTCAGGACCTGTTCGAGTAGAGCGGGCTGTCGGCGCCGCACGGATCATCCGTGCGGC
>NZ_JBFAIA010000094.1:0-31108 GCF_040654455.1 Nonomuraea sp. NPDC050691 | reverse complement strand
CAGGTCCTCCACCGACAGCGCCCGGTCGGCCTTGGCCTCCTGGAGGTAGAGGGCGGCGGCACCGCCGTCGGACGCGGCGCCACCGCCAGATGCGGCGCCACCGCCGGACGTGCGACCGCCGCCGAACACGCGACCGCCGCCGGACGCGCCATTGCCCTGGGACGCGCCGCGGGCCGGCCAGCCCGACACCGTCACCGGCACGAGCCCGGCCGCGCCGCTGAGCAGGCACTCGTCCAGCATCGCGGCGTGCTTGCCCTTGAGCCGCAGGAAGTCGATCAGATCGCCCCGGGTCGCGACGCCCAGCGCCCGGCCCGCGACACGCGCGAGCCGTACGATGCACTCCTCGTCGGTCAGGTCCTCGGCCAGGAGCTCGGCGGGGACGACGCGCTCGGCGAGGTCGTAGACCCGCCGCCAGCCGACGCGCCGGGTGCAGACCAGCTCGCCGATGTCGAGCAGCCACTCCAGCGCGATCTTGGACTCGGACCAGTCCCACCACTCGCCGGCCTGCCCGTCGCCGCCGGAACGCCTGGCCGCCCGCGCCCCGCCCACCGCGGCGGTGGTGACGGGCCCGGACTCGCGCACCTGCCGCAGCAGCCTCTCGACCTGGTCGTTGGGCACCTCGTGCCACCGGAAGCCCCGCTCCCGGTAGGCGCGGCGGCGGAACGCGTAGAGCGGCCAGTGCTCGATCGGCAGGATGCAGGCGGCGTGACACCAGTATTCGAAGCTCTGGGCCGGGTCGTGCCAGTAGGCGCGCTCGACCTCCGCCCTGCCGACGGCTCCCAGGCGCGCGTAGGCGACCAGCTCGTGGGAGCGGGCGAGGACCGAGATCGTGTCGAGCTGCACCGCGCCGAGCCTGCGGAGCATGCCACGCGGGCCGCCCCTGCGCCCCTCGGCGCCGAGCAGGCCCTGCGCGCGCAGGATGATCCGGCGCGCCTCGTCGGCGGTCAGGTCGGTCATGTCAGAGGATCCGTACAGCCAAGCATGCCGCGCATGCTAGCGCCGCCCACCGACAGAAACGTGAGCGTGGGGCGGTGGGCAGGAACCAGGATGAACGCCTCAGGCCATGACCATGTGGGAGCGTCCCCCACAAACCTGGCCGTTCACCGCGTTCATGGCCCGCATCCTCGTGGGTGTCCAAGCTGAGGGGCTGCGAAACGCCCGGCGCTTACGGGCCGTGAAACGCCCGGCGCTCAGACGCTCGGGAAACGCCCGGCGCTCAGGGCTCGCGAAACGTCGCGCATGGGCCGTGGAAACGCCCGGCCGCGACCCGCTTGCCGCGCCCGGGTCACGCGCCGCACGCCATGCCCGGTGCGAACCCCTCGTCACGCCTGGCGGAGCGTCCCACGCCGCGTGGGTGCCAACCCTCGCCACGCCGGGGCCGAGCCCGAGCGGACCGGCATGTGGCGCGTCCGGGGGTCATGGGGCGCGTCCGGGAGAAGCGTGCCCGCGGCGCGCCCGAGAGGAGAACATCGGGCGCGCGGCGCGTCAGGGCGGGAGGGAGCGGCATCGCGTGGCGTGACGCCGCTCCGGCGCCCGGAGAACCCTCGCGTCAGCGGTGGTCTTCGACGGACATGCCGACGCGGGGAGCGTCGATCACGACGTCGGAGAAGATGTCGAAGACGAGCGCCAGGATGCCGCCCACGACGAGCACCCCGACGCCGACCCAGACGAGCGTCCAGCTCGCCATGGTCATTCCGACCCCGCCGACGATGAACCCGAGCAGCATGACGGTGACCGCGAGCCACGAAGACGCGCGCCCGCCGTGACTGCCGAGGTGCTCAGTCTGCTCCGTCTTCTGGCCCTCAACCATGACAAAATCCTTCCCTTTGCCGGATATCCCGCTATTGGTGCGAGCCGGCTGTCAACCGGCATACCCTCTGCCTCGGCCCATTCTCCCAGACATCACCTGCGCCCTCGCTGTCGCGGTGGCTGTGTCCGCTAGCAGAACCGCCTACCATGGCAACGGGGAAGTATGTCTCGGCCTCTCCTCCTGGCGGCGCCGCCGGGGTAGACCTGCGAGGAGCTTTACATAAAGTGGCAGCCATTCTCGACAAGATCCTGCGTGCCGGCGAGGGCAAGATCCTCCGCAAGCTCAAGCGGATCGCAGACCAGGTCAACTCCATCGAGGACGACTTCACGAGCCTGTCCGACGCGGAGTTGCGCGCGCTGACGGACGAGTTCAAGCAGCGTCACAAGGACGGGGAGTCGCTCGACGACCTGCTTCCCGAGGCGTTCGCCACGGTACGCGAGGCGGCCCGCCGCGTGCTCGGCCAGCGCCCCTACGACGTCCAGATCATGGGCGGCGCCAACCTCCACATGGGCAACATCTCCGAGATGAAGACCGGTGAGGGCAAGACCCTCACCTGCACCCTGCCCGCGTACCTCAACGCGCTGACCGGCAAGGGCGTCCATGTGATCACGGTCAACGACTACCTCGCCAAGCGCGACGCCGAGAAGATGGGCCGCATCCACCGCTTCCTCGGGCTCGACGTCGGCGTCATCCTGTCCGGCCAGCAGCCCGACGAGCGCCGCAAGCAGTACGAGGCCGACATCACGTACGGCACCAACAACGAGTTCGGCTTCGACTACCTGCGCGACAACATGGCCTGGTCGCTCGACGAGTGCGTCCAGCGCGGCCACTACTTCGCGATCGTCGACGAGGTCGACTCCATCCTCATCGACGAGGCTCGCACGCCGCTGATCATCTCCGGTCCCGGCGAGCAGTCCGGCAAGTGGTACGCCGAGTTCGCCAAGATCGTGCCCAGGCTGCGCCGGGGCGTCGAGGCGAAGAACCCCGGCGAGGAGAGCACCGGCGACTACGTCGTCGACGAGAAGAAGCGCACGGTCGGCGTGCTGGAGGCGGGCGTCGCCAAGGTCGAGGACTGGCTCGGCATCGACAACCTCTACAAGCCCGAGCACACCCACCTGGTCGGCTTCCTGAACAACGCGCTCAAGGCCAAGGAGCTGTTCAAGAAGGACAAGGACTACATCGTCGCCGACGGCGAGGTCCTGATCGTCGACGAGTTCACCGGGCGCATCCTGCACGGCCGTCGCTACAACGAGGGCATGCACCAGGCCATCGAGGCCAAGGAAGGCGTGAAGATCAAGGACGAGAACCAGACTCTCGCCACCGTCACGCTGCAGAACTACTTCCGCCTCTACGACAAGCTGTCCGGCATGACCGGCACCGCCGTCACCGAGGCCAACGAGTTCCACAAGACCTACAAGCTCGGCGTGGTGCCCATCCCCACCAACCGGCCGATGGTCCGCAAGGACCAGCCGGACGTGGTCTACAAGACCGAGGACGCCAAGTTCGACGCCGTGGTCCTGGACATCAAGGACCGCTACGAGCAGGGCCAGCCGGTGCTCGTCGGCACCACCTCGGTCGAGAAGTCCGAGCGGCTGTCTCGGGCGCTCAAGCGCCAGGGCGTGCCGCACGAGGTGCTCAACGCGAAGAACCACGCGCGTGAGGCCGCGATCATCGCCGAGGCGGGCCGCAAGGGCGCCGTCACCGTCGCCACCAACATGGCCGGCCGTGGCACCGACATCATGCTCGGCGGCAACCCCGAGTTCCGCGCCGACCTGGAGCTGCGCCAGCGCGGCCTCGACCCGGTCGACACGCCGGAGGAGTACGAGAAGGCCTGGCCCGAGGCGCTGGAGAAGGCCAACGCCGCGGTCAAGGCCGAGCACGACGAGGTCACCAGGATCGGCGGCCTCTACGTCCTCGGCACCGAGCGCCACGAGTCGCGCCGCATCGACAACCAGCTCCGCGGCCGTTCCGGCCGTCAGGGCGACCCCGGCGAGTCGCGCTTCTACCTCTCGCTCGGCGACGACCTGATGCGCCTGTTCAACTCGGCCCGCGTCGAGATGATCATGACGCGGCTCAACATCCCCGACGACCAGCCGATCGAGTCGGGCATCGTCTCCAAGGCCATCGCCTCCGCCCAGCACCAGGTCGAGCAGCAGAACTTCGAGATCCGCAAGGAAGTTCTCAAGTACGACGAGGTGATGAACCGCCAGCGCAAGGTCATCTACGCCGAGCGCCACCGGGTGCTGGAGGGCGCCGACCTGCACGAGCAGGTGCGCGGCTTCGTCGGCGACGTGATCGACGGCTACGTCGCGGGCGCCACCTCCGAGGGCTTCGCCGAGGAGTGGGACCTCGACAAGCTGTGGAAGGCGTTCAGCGAGCTCTACCCGATCCAGGTCACCATCGACAACCTGGTCGAGGAGGCCGGCTCGCGCGAGGAGCTCTCCGCCGAGTTCATCAGCGAGAAGGTCAAGCAGGACGCCCTGGCGGCCTACGACCGGCGCGAGGAGGAGCTCGGCTCCGAGGCGATGCGCGAGTTCGAGCGCCGGGTCATCCTGTCCGTCCTCGACCGCAAGTGGCGCGAGCACCTGTACGAGATGGACTACCTGCGCGAGGGCATCGGCATGCGGGCCTACGCGCAGAAGGACCCGCAGATCGAGTACCAGCGTGAGGGCTTCGAGATGTTCGCCGCGATGCTGGAGGGCATCAAGGAGGACTCGGTCGGGTTCCTGTTCAACATCGAGGTCGAGGTTCAGCAGAACCCGATCGTCGAGGAGGCCGAGGAGGACGCGGTGATGGCGGAGACCCGCTCCATCATCGCGCGCGGCCTGCGCGGTCCCGAGCGGCCCGCCGAGCTCGAGTACTCCGCGCCGGGCGAGCAGGGCGACGTCGAGCACACCCGGGTCCGCACCACCGCGGCGGAGCGGGCGGCCTACGGCAACGTCGAGCGCAACGCGCCGTGCCCGTGCGGGTCCGGCAAGAAGTACAAGCGCTGCCACGGCGACCCGCGCAACGCGGCCTGACCCGGTCCGATCCGACAGGGCCTGACCAGGCCCGGCCCGACGCGGCCTGATCCGGACGGCGGCAACGGCCGGGCCGGGGCAGGCCGAGGATTCGCGGCCCCGCTCCTCTCGCCCAGGCGAGGGGAGCGGGGCCGTTTCTCGTCCCAGGGCCGTCAGGCGGCCCTTCCCCTCGAGGGATGTCAGGCCACTCTCCCGTCAAGGGATGTCAGGCCGCTTGCCCGCCAGGGGGACGTCAGGTGGCCTTTCCCGCCGCCAGGGGGACGTCAGGTCGCCTTACCTGCCGCCAGGGGGTGTCAGACGGCCTCCCACCAGGGGTCGTCAGGCGGTCTCGAAGTCGGTGACGAGCCACTGGACGCCGCGTCGTTCCAGGCGTACGGCCAGGACGTGGCTGCGTTCGCCGCAGTGCAGCAGCACGCACATCTCCACCACCCCGTCCGTGGGCTCCGTCACGCGGGGGACGGCCGCGAACGGCGGGCGGCGCGTGTCCAGCATGCGGCCCGCCCGCAGCAGTTCCCGGTACGCCTGGTCAGTGAGCCGGTCGGCCACCGTCTCGGGCGGCCGGCGGCCGGTGAGCACCTCGGCCAGGGCCTGGCCGAGCAGGCGCAGGCCGCGCTCGTCCGGCGCCGCGCCCGGCGGGCCCCACACCAGGTGCCGTGTGTCGAGGGCGAGCGAGCCCACCACTCGGGGCGGGCCCGCGTCGCGACGGGCGGTGCCGTGGGGCGAGGCGGCGGTGACGGCGGCACCCGTGACGGCGGTGCCTTGGGTGGGTGGCGCGGTGACGGTGGCGTCACGGGTGGGGGCGGCGTCACGGGTGGTGGTACGGGCGGGGGCGGCCGCAGCGCGTGCGGAACGGGCGGCGGCACGCGCGGCGCGTGCCGCACGCGTACGGGGAAGGGATGGCATGGGGCCCTCCAGAATCGCGGGGGAGACGATCACTACAAGGAGTTTTCGGCCCCGCCCCGGAATACGTCGGCCGCCAACTTCTCGGCTCGGAGTGGTGGTTCGGGGGAGTTGGCGGAGAAGATCACCGGGAGCTGGAGTGGTGCCGGGCCGTCGCCTGCGGCCTTCCGGTCGTGCGCGCCGCGGAACCGGACGGTCCGTAAGGCTTCCGGCCCGGCGCGCATCGCCGAAACGGCCGACGTGAAACCCCCTGCGAGGCACCTGCCGAGACGTTCCTGGGGGAGCGTCATCAGCGAAGCATCCGGTGGAGCGTTCGCGGGAAAGGGCTCCAGCACGGCGGCGGCCGGCCTGATGTGGACCGACGCGAGAACTCCCACCGGCCGCCACGTGCGAGCCGCAGCGCTGGAGACCGGGTGCTCAGCCGGTGCCCTGCTCGTCCGCCGAACCCGTCCCCGACCGTCCCCGCCCGGACGCGTCCGGGTCGGAGGGTACTGGGGAGGATGGTCCCGGGTCGGACGGGCCCGAGGCGGACGAACCCCCGTCGGATGGTTCCGGGTCGGACGGGGCCGGGGTGGGCGGGGTCGGGTGGGTGGGCTGGGCGCGGGGGGTGCGGGGTTCGCCGGAGTCCACGTCCGGCTCTGGCTCGCGCCCCGGCGTCAGGATGTTCAGCCGCCGGATCAGAAAGCTGAACACCACGTAGTACACGATCCCGTACACGACCCCGATCGCGAGGATGCCCGGCAGGTTGCGGGTGTTGGACTTGCTCGCGTTCAGCAGCATGTCGAGCAGCCCCGCGGAGAAGCCGAAC
The DNA here is from genome assembly GCF_040654455.1 of Nonomuraea sp. NPDC050691. Classification (NCBI taxonomy): domain Bacteria; kingdom Bacillati; phylum Actinomycetota; class Actinomycetes; order Streptosporangiales; family Streptosporangiaceae; genus Nonomuraea; species Nonomuraea sp. NPDC050691. The sequence continues at coordinate 24,570 of NZ_JBFAIA010000094.1, read as the reverse complement.
CCGAGCTGGCCCCCGACCAGCGTCGTCACCGCCACCGCGATCCCGGTCAGCACGGCGTGGACGACGAACAGCAGCGGCGCCACGAAGATGAACGCGAACTCGATCGGCTCGGTGATGCCCGTGACCAGGGAGGCGAGCGCGGCCGAGAGCATGATGCCGCCCACGGCCCGGCGCCGGTGCGGCGGCGCGGCCCGCCACATGGCCAGCGCGGCGGCCGGCAGCGCGAACATCATGACCGGGAAGAACCCGGCCATGAACTGCCCGGAGTGCTCGGCCCCGCCGAAGTAGCAGTTCCAGTCACCGCCGAGGACCCGCCCGCCCACCTCGCACTGCGGCACCACGTGCCACACGATCGAGTTGACGAAGTGGTGCAGCCCCAGCGGGACGAGCAGCCGGTTGATCACTCCGTAGATGCCGGTCCCGAGCGGCCCGAGCGTGGTGAGGGCCTGGCCGGCGTCGCTGATCCACCCCCCGAGGATGGGCCAGATCCACCCGATGACGACGCCGAGCAGCAGCGCCACGATGGCGGTGACGATGGGCACGAAGCGCCGCCCGCCGAAGAACGCGAGCCACGACGGCAGCTTGATCCGGTGGAAGCGCTGCCACAGCAGGGCGGCGACGAGCCCCATCATGATGCCGCCGAGCACCTTGGTCGGGTTCTGCAGCCCGTAGTCGACGACCTCGTTGATCCGTCCGTCCTCGACCTCGCGCAGCAGCACGGTGTCGCGGATGGACGAGCCGAAGAACATCACCTTGGACACCCGGTCGAACACGAGGTAGCCGACCACGGCGGCCAGCGCGGTCGTCCCGTCGGCCTTGCGCGCGTACCCGATGGCCACGCCCACGGCGAACAGCAGCGGCAGGTTGTCGAACAGGGCGGCGCCGGCGGCGGCCAGCACCGGCGCGACCCGCGCCATCCAGGCGAACCCGGCCACGTCCGCCAGGCCGCCGGGGGCCGGGCCGTTGGAGCCGAGCATGTCGGGCTGCCCGAAGCGGACGAGCAGCGCGGCGGCCGGCAGGGCGGCGATGGGCAGCATCAGGGAGCGCCCCAGCCGCTGGAGTACGCTCATGACCCGCGCGAGCCGGGGCCGGAGGGCGCTCAGGGCGCGGGCGAACGGCGAAGGCCGGGCGGTGGTCTCGTTCACCGGACGTTCCTCCTGAGGGTGGGAGCCGGGCCCTCAGCCCCGTCTGGCGGGCATTTCCAGGATGGTGCGCAGCTGGTAGCGGTCGGCGCGGTAGGTCGAGACGCCCAGCTCGGCGCAGACGCCGCCGGAGAAGGACCTGCGCTGGAGGAGCAGCACGGCGCCGCCGCGCGGCAGTTTGAGCAGGTCGGCGTCGCTCGGGTCGGCGATGCCCCCGTCGATGGTCAGCTCCCCCGCGTCCATGACGAGGCCGTAGCGGGTCTCCAGCAGCTCGTACAGGGACTTGTCGGCCAGGTCGAGGTCGCCGAGGCCGGGGGCGAGGCGCACGGGGATGTGCGCGCGCTCGATCGACAGCGGCTCGCCGTCGGCGGTGCGCAGCCGCTCGATGAAGTGGACCTCCTCGCCCGGCTGGATGCCCAGCTCCTTGGCAAGGTGAGCGCTGGCGCGCACGATGCGCCGGTCGAGGTCGCGCGAGCCGGGCTCCATGCCGCGGGCGCGCATGTCGTCGGTGAACGAGGTGAGCTGGAGGGCCAGCTCGATCTTGGGCCGGGCGACGAAGGTGCCCTTGCCGGGCACCCGGTGCAGCCGTCCCTCGGAGACGAGGTGGTCGACCGCCTGTCGCACGGTCATCCGGGACAGGCCGAAGCGCTGGCACAGCTCCCGCTCGGAGGGGATGGCCGCGCCGATGCTCAACTCGTCGCTGTCGATGAGGTCCAGGAGGATCTCTCGGAGCTGGAAGTACTTGGGCACCGGGCTGTCCGGATCGATGCGGGCCACGGATTCTCCCCTCGATCTGACCTGGGCAATGGGCTATGGTTCGTACTGGTCTAGTCCGGACTAGACCACATGTCGCAAAACAGGGTCAAGTCCGAACGGTAACGATTGCGAGCGTGAGATGACCAGCAAGATGCGCAGCGAGATCGCCGAGCAACCCGCGGCGCTGAGGGCCACACTCGACGCGTTGCTGCCCCGGGTCGACGAGGTGCGGGCGCTGGGCGAGCGGACCCGTCAGCTGCTGTTCATCGCCCGCGGCACGTCGGACAACGCCGCAGTCTACGGCCGCTACCTCATCGAGTCGCGCGCGGGGCGGCTGGCCGCGCTCGCCGCGCCGTCCGTCGCGACGACGTACCGGCGCAAACTCGACCTTGACGGCGTCCTGGCCGTGGCGATCTCCCAGTCCGGCCGTACGGAGGAGATCGTCGAGACGCTGGCCTGGGCGCGCGACTGCGGGGCGAAGACCGTCGGCATCACCAACGGCGGCCCGGACAGCCCCCTCGCGCAGGCCGCCGACCTGGCGCTGTGCACGCTGGCCGGCGAGGAGAAGGCCGTGCCGGCCACCAAGACCTACACCACCCAGCTCGCCGCGCTGGCGGTGCTCGCGCTCGGCCTCGGCGCCGAGGTGGACGAGAAGGACCTCCAGCGGGTGCCGGACGCCGTCGAGCGGCTCATCGACGCGCCGGGCGACCTGGACGCCGTGGTCGAGGGCCTGGCCGACAAGCACGGCGCGGTCGTCTCGGCCCGCGGCCTGGCCTTCTCCACCGCCCTGGAGACCGCGCTGAAGCTCAAGGAGGCGTGCTACCTGCACGCCATGGGGCTCTCGTACGCCGACCTGCTGCACGGCCCGATCGCGGTCGTGGACGCCGAGACCCCGGCGCTGCTCCTCGCCGCCGAGAACAGCCCCACGCTGCCCGGCACGGTCGCGCTGGCCGAGCGGGTCGTCGCGGCGGGCGCGCCCGCGTTCACGATCGGCGGCGGCGCGGCCCTCGCCGCGGCCGGCACGGCCGCGCTCAACGGTCCCGACCTGCCCGAATGGGTGGCGCCGATGGGTTTGATCGTCCCCGGCCAGCTCCTGACGGAGGCACTGGCTCGGCGGCTCGGCGTGGACCCCGACGCCCCGCGCGGCCTGAACAAGGTGACGCAGACCGACTGATCGCGCACGGTCGTCCAGCCTGGTCGGACGGCCGTCTAACCTGGTCGGACAGTAAGGAGGAGGACGGATGGCGGCGGATGCGAGCGCTATCATCGCCGGTCTCGGCGGTGCCGGGAACATCATCGACATCGAGCCCTGCATCACCCGGCTGCGGACCGAGGTGCGTGACGCGTCCAAGGTGGACCGCGACGCCCTGCGGGCGGCCGGCGTCCACGGCGTGATGGCCGCGGGCAATGTCGTCCAGGTCGTCGTGGGTCCGGAGGCCGACACGATCGCCAGCGACATCGAGGACCTCATCGGCTAGAGGGCGAGACCATGACGACTGTTCTCGCCCCCGTCGAGGGGGCGGCAGTGGAGCTGGCGGCCGTGCCCGATCCGGTGTTCTCCGCGGGGATGGTGGGTCCCGGAGCGGCGATCGACCCGCTGCGGGAGCCCGGCAAGGCCGTGGCCCCCATAGCGGGAAAAATCATGAAACTGCATCCGCATGCCTACGTGATCGTCGGGGACGACGGCAGGGGTGTGCTGGTACACCTCGGCATCGACACGGTGCAGCTCAAGGGCGAGGGCTTCGAGTTGCTCGCGGCGGAGGGCGACCGGGTCAGCGCCGGACAGCCCGTCGTGGCCTGGGACCCGGCCGCGATCGAGGCGGGCGGGCGGTCGCCGGTCTGCCCGGTGGTCGCGCTCGACGCGGAGGCGGCAGCGGTCAGCGGTGTGGCACCGGGAAGCGTCAGGGCAGGGGAGGAGTTGTTCCGTTGGCTCTGACCCCTGTGGCTCCGGTGCTCCGCCGGCGCCGATGATGGTACGAAGCCCCGGCACCCGCTGGAGCGTCAGATGAGTCCAGCGTGGTCTGGACCGGTGAAGGAGGAAGAAGATTCATGGCTGAACGCAAGGTCACCGTGGTGGCGGACGTCGGGCTGCACGCCCGGCCGGCGGCCACGTTCGTGCGGGCGGCGGCCAAGGCGCCGATGGACGTCTGGATCGCCAAACCGGGCCGCGACCCGGTCAACGCCAAGAGCATCCTGCAGATCCTCGCGCTCGACGTGCAGCAGGACGAGACGGTCGTGATCAAGGCTGAGGGCGACGGCGCCGACGCGGTCCTCGACGAGCTCGCGAAGATCGCCGGATCGCCGTGAGGCTGACGGGGGCGGGGGTGAGCCCGGGCGCCGGACACGGCCCCGCGTACATCCTGACGGCATCCGTTCCCGAACCCCCCGAGGACTCCGCCCACACGGGCGACGCGGACGCCGAGAAAGAACGCGCCCTGGCGGCCCTGCGCCAGGTGGCGGACGAGCTGGAGTCGCGCGCGGCGCGGCTCGACCGGCCGGACGACCCCGCCTCCGGCGCCACGGGGCGCGAGGGGGCCGACATCCTGCGGGCGCAGGCGCTCATGGCCACCGACCCCGGGCTGGCCGTCGGGGTGGAGGCGCTCGTCGACGAAGGGGTCGCCGCGCCGCGGGCCGTCTTCTCCGCCTTCGCGAAGTACCGGGACGTGCTCGCGGGCGCGGGCGGCTATCTGGGTGAGCGGGTCGCCGACCTCGACGACGTCCGCGACCGGGCGATCGCCGTGCTCACCGGCCACCCCCTGCCGGGCGTTCCGGCCGAGCCCGCACCGCCCGCCGTGCCCGGCGGCGCGCCCCGGCCGTACGTGCTGGTCGCGCGCGACCTCGCACCCGCCGACACCGCGCTGCTGTCGCGCGACGTGGTCGCCGCGTTCGTCACGGAGCGGGGCGGGCCGACCAGCCACACCGCGATCCTCGCCCGCGCGATGGGCGTGCCCGCCGTCGTGGGCTGCGACGGCGCGACCGCCATCCCACCCGGTGCCACCGTGCTGGTCGACGGCTCCTCGGGAGAGGTGCGGACCGACGCGTCAGCCGAGGACCTGGCCCGGGCGGAAAGCCTCGACCGGGCCCGGCGGGCGGCGCGCGCCCGGGCGGCCGGGACCCGTGGGACCCGCGACGGCCACCCCGTGCCGCTGCTGGCCAACATCGGCGGCCCCCAGGACCTCGACGCCGCGCTGCGCCACGGCGCGGAGGGCGTCGGCCTCTACCGGACCGAGTTCCTCTTCCTCGGCAGGAGGCAGGCGCCGCCGGCCGAGGAGCAGGAGCGGGCCTACCGGGCGGCGCTGGCCGCCTTCCCCGGCCGCTCGGTCGTGGTCCGCGCGCTCGACGCCGGAGCCGACAAACCGCTGGCCTTCCTGCCGCCACCCGGCGAGGAGCCGAACCCGGCGCTGGGGGAGCGCGGCCTGAGGCTGCTGCGGCGGTTCAGAGACGTCCTGGACGCCCAGCTCGGCGCCCTGGCGCGGGCCGCCGCGTCGGAGACGGCCGAGCTCCAGGTCATGGCGCCCATGGTGGCGACGGCCGAGGAGGCCGCGTGGTTCGCCGGCGCGTGCCGGGCCAGGGGGTTGCGCCGGGCGGGGGTCATGGTCGAGGTGCCGGCGGCGGCGCTGCGGGCCGCGAGCCTGGCCGCCGAGGTGGACTTCCTGTCGATCGGCACCAACGACCTGGCGCAGTACGCGTTCGCCGCCGACCGGGAGCTCGGCACGCTCGGCGACCTCCAGGACCCGTGGCAACCCGCCCTGCTCGACCTCGTCCGCCTGGCCGCCGCCGGGGCGGCCGAGGCGGCGCGGCCGTGCGGGGTCTGCGGCGAGGCGGCGGCCGATCCGGCGCTGGCCTGCGTGCTCGTGGGGCTCGGGGTCACGTCGCTGTCGATGGCGGCCGCGGCGCTGCCGGCCGTACGGGCCGGGCTGGGGGAGCACACGCTGGAGCAGTGCCGTGAGGCGGCCGAGGCGGCCCGCGCGGCCACCGGCCCGGAACAGGCCCGCGCCGCCGCCCGCGCCTGCCTCCCCGCCCTCGGCCGCCTGGGCCTCTGACCTCCCCGCCCTCGGCCGCCCGGGCCTCCGGGTGCACGCCCCCCTCTGAGGGCTGGGCGTGATCGGGTGCCGGGGGTGCCGCGGCCTGGATACGGTGGAGGGCATGTCTGGACGGATCGGCATGGCAGGGCTGCTCGTGTTCGCGCTCACGGCGTGCGGGGGAGGCGGCACGGCGGGGGCGACCCCCGGCACGCGCGCTCCCGGCACCCCCGCGGCCCCGGCCGCCCCCACGGCGACCGCTCCGGAGGGCCAGGACACCCCGGCGGGCACGACCGGCACCGCAGTGCCGAGCCGCGTCCCCGCCGCGAGCGGCGACGTGCGCCGCGTGCTGGCCCGCATGAGCGTGGAGGAGAAGGTCGGCCAGCTCTTCATGCCCGTCCTGTACGGCACCGCCGCCGGCTCGGTCTCCGGCGAGAACCAGGCCAGGTACGGCGCCCAGACCCCGGCCAAGGTGGTCGCCAAGTACCACCTCGGCGGCGTCATCCTCTTCCCGGCCAACATCAAGAGCGTCTCGCAGGTCGTCGCGCTCACCAACGGCCTCCAGGCGGCCTCGCCGCGCGTGCCTCTGATCATCGGCACCGACCAGGAGAACGGCCTGGTGTCGCGGATGGGGGCGCTGATGACGAAGTTCCCCGGCGCCTCCACCGTGGGCGCCACCCGCGACCCGGCCCGGTCGCGGGCCGTGGCCAAGGCCACCGGCGAGGAGTTGCGCGCGGTCGGCGTCAACCTCGACTTCGCCCCCGTGGCCGACGTCAACGTCAACCCGAACAACCCGGTCATCGGCCGGCGGGCCTACGGCGACGACCCGGCGAAGGTCGCCGCGATGGTCTCGGGCGCGGTCAAGGGGTTCGGCGACGCGGGCGTGGCCTCCAGCGCCAAGCACTTCCCCGGCCACGGCGACACCGACGTCGACAGCCACACCGGGCTCCCGGTGATCAAGCACACGCGTGCGCAGTGGGAGCGGATCGACGCGCCGCCGTTCAAGGCCGCCATCGCGGCCGGGGTGGACGCGGTGATGAGCGCGCACATCGTGTTCCCCAAGCTCGACTCGTCCGGCGACCCGGCGACGCTGTCCAAGCCCATCCTGACCGGGCTGCTCCGGGAGAAGCTCGGCTTCAAGGGCGTGGTCTCGACCGACGCGCTCAACATGGAGGGGGTGCGCAAGAAGTACGGCGACGGCGAGGTGGCCGTGCGGGCCGTGCTCGCGGGCGCCGACCTGCTCCTCATGCCGAACGACCTGCCGAAGGCGTACACCGCGGTGATGTCGGCCGTGAAGTCCGGCCGGATCAGCCGCGCCCGGCTCGACCAGTCCGTGACGCGGCTGCTGACCCTGCGGCAGAAGCGCGGCTTCCTGCGTGAGGCGCCGCGCGCCTCGGCGGCCGAGGCGGCCCGCGTGCTGCGCTCCGCCGAGCACCGCGGGCTGGCCGCCCGGGTGACCCGCGAGGGCAGCTAGCCCTCCCGGTCTCCCGCGCGGCCCTCCCGGTCTCCCGCGCGGCCCTCCCGGTCTCCCGCCCGGGCGCTCAGTGCTCGCCGTGCAGGCCGCTCGCCACGAAGATCGCGGCCAGCAGCGTGAACAGGAACGCCTGCAGGAACTGGATGAAGATCTCGAAGGCGGTCATCACGACCGTCATCGCCACGGCCAGCACCCCGAGCCCCGACCCCAGCGGCGTGAGCCTCTCGAACAGGAACCAGAAGCCCACGGAGCTGAAGAAGGCCAGGATGAGGTGGCCGGCGAACATGTTCGCGAACACCCGGACGAAGTGGGTGAACAGCGAGTTGGCGAAGACCTCGGCGAGGATGAGCGGCGCGTACAGGCCGTAGGCCCAGCGGGGCAGCCCCGGCAGGTGGACGATGCCCCGCAGGTAGCCGCGGACGCCGTGGTGCCGCACCCCGAGGTAGAGCTTGATCGCGTAGATGCCGACCGCGATCACCAGGGGGAACGAGATGCGCGCCGTCACGGGGAACTGGACGAGCGGCACGACACCCATGAGGTTCCAGACCAGCACGGTCAGGAAGACGCTGAACAGCAGGCCCATCCACCGGTCGGCGTCCTCGCCCAGCGCGGGCCGGGCCACGTGGTCGCGGACGAAGTGGTAGGCCAGCTCGCCGATCCGCTGCGGCCCCCGGGGCACGATCGACGGCCTCGCGAAGGCGGCCCAGCAGAAGGCGATGACGACGAGCGCGCTCAGCACGGCGACGAGCGCCGGCTTGGTGAACCACTCGGGGCCGCCGGGGACGATCGGAGCGAACTCGAACAGCTCCGGTCCGGGGGCCTTGAAGTCGTGGGGGGGAGGTGATCAGGATCGTCGTCCGCCTCCAGACCCGGTCGGCGAGCCCTGCTCCACGTGAGGACGGCCTCCCGCCAACCTGTGAATCCAACCCGCGTACCGCAACCCGCCTCATCTAGCGGGACACCGCACAACCCGCGGTCCTCGGCGACGTAGCAGACCTCGAACGTCGCTTTCGGTGAGGTGCAACGGACGTCAGCCCCAGCAGTCACCCAACCTTCGGTGAGACACCGTAGTGGTCATCAACCTTCGATGACGATGCTCAGTTTTCGCTGCGACAGGCCACCCCTGAAACGACAAGATCCCGCCCGATCGCAATGATCAGACGGGATCCTGTCAACCTCAGTCCAGCCGTCTCAAGAACGGCCCAACAGGGCGCGAGGAACTTTCATCTGCCCGCTTTCACCGCGGAGCTGTCGAGCCGGATCGTCGAATGGCGTACCGGGGTCGATCCGAACCGGCTCAGCCTGATCCGCCATCCGCCGAAGATCAGGCCGCCCCTCCTGCTGATCCACACTGTTCCCGACACCGAGCATCCGATCCAGGAGTCGCGCGACCTCGTCGCCGCAGGCAGGCGCCTGGGTTGGAATATTCAGTTCGAGCCGTTCGCGCAGGGAGATCACACGGAGGCGTGGAATGTGGATCGCGCCCGCTACGACCGGCTCGTGCGCGACTTCCTGGCTCCGGCCCAGACAGTCCTGCAGCGACCGCGATCATCGAGAAAGGCCCGACCGGCTGCCCGCGACAGGTGGGCGGGCAGCCGTCCGGCGGGTGCCTCTACAGCGTCAGGGTCCATCCGTTGATGTAGCCCTTGTCGCCCTTGGCGAGGTCTTCGGCTTTGAGTTTCCAGGTGCCGTTGGCTGGTGAGGCGCTGGCGTTCACCCAGTAGCTCTCGTCGATGTTGTCGGTGCCGTCCTTGGCGTCGGCGGCCCGCAACGGGTACACCTTGCCGTTCGGCGCGATCAGGTCGAGCTTCAGGTCACCCCGCCAGGTGTGCTGGATCTCGACGTGGACCCGGGCGCGGGTGGGGGCGTTGCCGTTGATCCAGGCCAGGACGATACCGGATTCGGCGGCGCCGGGATCGGGGATGGCGGTGTCGTCCCAGTTGCCGAAGCAGGGCAGCCGGATCGACCAGCCGTCGATGAAGCCGGTGTCGAGGTATTCGACGTCCTGCACGCGCAGTTTCCAGGTGCCGCTGGCCGGGGACGCGCTGGCGTTGACCTGGTAGGTCTCGTGCAGGATGTCGGCGCTGTCGTTGGGGTCGTTGGCCTGCAGCGGGTAGACCTTGCCGTCCGGGGCGAGCAGGTCGATCTTCAGCTCGCCGCGCCAGGTGTGGTGGATGTCGACGTACACCTCGGTGGTGGCGGGCGCGCTGCCGAGCAGGCCGGTGACCGCGATGTTGGACGTCACGGTGCCGTGGTCGGGGATCGCGGTGTCCTTCATGTTCTCGTAGTACGGGACGGGCCACGCGCCGGCTTCAGGGGCCTTTCCGAGCACGGCGGCGTCGACCTGGATACGGGGGGTGGTCAGGCCGGCGTAGGCGATGGATTTGCCAGTGGTCTTGAGGGCGGTCTCGAGCTGGGCCAGCGTGGCGTCGGGCATGGCCTGGCGCAGCACGGCCAGGGCGCCGGTGACGTGCGGGGCGGCCATCGAGGTGCCGTTCAAGGAGGCCCATTTGTTGCCGGGGACGGACGAGACGATGGACACGCCCGGGGCGAAGAGGTCCAGCAGCGCGCCGCGGTTGCTGAAGGGGGCCACGCCGTCCTGGTCGGTGGTGGCGCCGACGGTGATAGCCGAGGACACGCAGGCGGGGGCGGCCACGGCGGTGCCGTAGCCGTCGTTGCCGGCCGCGACCACGGTGGCCACGCCGGCGGCGCGCAGGCTGTCGATGGCCGTCTTGCGCGGGTCACCGTCGCAGGCGGCGGTGTACTGGCCGCCGCCCAGGCTGAGGTTGGCTGCCACCAGCGGCACCCCCTCGTCCTTCAGCTGCAGCACTTTCTCCAAGCCCGCGAGCTGGGCGCTGGTGAAGCTGAGCACGCACGGGGCGGCGCCCGCTCCGCACAGATCCTCGGAGGAGAACTTGCTGAACACCTGGATGGCGACGACTTCGGCGCCGGGCGCGACACCGGCCGGCGGGGCGCCGGTCACGCCCTGGCCGTCGCCGACCGCGATGCCGGCCACGTGGGTGCCGTGGTCGCAGTCCAGCGCGGGATCGGCGCAGGGGCCCTGGTCGGTGTCGGCGGCGCCGGGCCCTTCCTGCTGGGCGGTGCCGTCGGGACACAGGCTGGTGGAGGAGTAGTCGGCGTCGATGGGGGAGAAGCAGGCCTCCTCCAGCACCCGGTCCTTGAGGAAGGGGTGGTTGACAGCGACGCCGGTGTCCAGCACGGCCACCACGCTGCCGGCCCCCGTCTTGCCCGCGGCCCTGGTCTTGTCCGCGCCGATCAGCGGAACGCTCTCGGCCAGCACCGGCGGCACCGGCCGGTCCTCGGTCACGCTGATCACGTTGGGCAGCTTGGCCAGGCGGTCCAGCCCGGCCTGGTCGACGTGCAGGGTGACCACGGGGAGGCGGGACAGTTGCTGGACCACCTGGCCGCTGGCGGCCGCGTCCGGCAGGTCGGCGCGAGTCTTGCTGACGACGTTCACTCTGATCTTGCCCGCGGCGGCCGCCCGCTCGCTCAGCTGGGGCTCGATCCAGGGGGCCGCGGAAGTGGCCTGCTGTGCGGTCGAAGGGGCCGTTGCGGGAGTCGTGGGAGGGGCCGGTGCCGCCTGGGCCGGCCCGGCCGCGATCGCCGTGGTCGCCAGCGCCGCGATGACACAGGATAAGAATCTTGATTTCATGACGTACCGCGCTTTACAGGAAGGAGGTGCAGGGAGACGACGCCGGCATGAGGGTGGCCGGACGGCGGCCGCAGCCGCCGTCCGGGGGGAAGTTCTCTGAAAAGGTCAGAGCTCAGCTGTCACGCCGGGCTCGCGCTGTTCTCAGGGGTTGCCGTACTTCTTGACGAACTGGTAATACGTCCAGGCCCATGCCCTGCAGTCGGGCCGGAACAGGATGAAGTAGCCGCCGCACACCTTGTCGCGCATGGTGATGTAGAACCGGTTGTCCACGTCAAGCTTTCGCGCACGGGTGTTGTCGAGGTAGTACTTGTAGTGCTTCTTCCTGTTGGCTATCAGGCCGTACCCATAGTCGTGGGAGTCACAGGCCGGCCGCATATCGAAGTTATGAGGCTTGTCCGGAGAGCTCGTGCAGTGGTCGTAGACGATGCCCCTGACCTTGAAGCCGCTGGCGGTCCGTTTCCAGTCGGGCTTCCGCCATTTGCCGCCGTGGAACGCCCAGGCCGAGCAGCCCGACTTGGTGTACCACATCCAGGTCACGGCCGTGCTGCACTTCGCCGGGTAGGACTGCGGGGGATCCAGGCCATCCGGTAGGAAGTCGCCGGCCGGCGGCTCGGTGGCGTCGGGGTCGTCGAGCCCGGCCGCGCCCACGGTCGTCCCGCCGTTGGCCGGCAGGTCGGAGGTAAGGGTCACCTGCGGAGCCGCGACGCCCGCCGGGAAGGAGAGCTGCCAGCCGCCGTTGGTGAGGGACTCGATCGACGACAGGCGTCCCAGCGGGTCGTAGGCGTAGGTCCCCTGGACGGCGCCGACGCTGGGGTCGGTCACGGTGCGCAGCAGGCCGTTCGGGTCGTAGGCGTAGCTCGCCTCGATCTGCGGCGCCTCGGATCCGTAGGTGACCGCGATCTCCTTGAGCCGGCCCGCGTAGTCGCCGTTGGAGGCGCCGGTGGCCGTGGTCGCCGTGGCGTAGGTGAACTTGGTGACGGATGCGGGCTGCGCGGCGCCGGCCGGCTCCTTAACGCTGCTGACCCGGCCCTGGGTGTCGTAGGTGATCGTGGACTTGCCGAAGGCGGCGTTGCCCACGTCGGTCACCCGCCAGGGGTCGGCGCTCGGCGCCCCGGCCGGCCGGGCCCAGGTGTAGGTGAGCTGGAGGTCACCGGCGCTGATGGGAGTGCCGTCGGCGTTGGTGAAGGTGTCGTCATCCGCCTCCTGGGCGCCCACATCCGACACGAGCGTCTCGATCGTCGTGGTACGCATCGCTCCGATGACCGGGTCCCACTTGGTGGTTTCGGTGATCTTGGAGCCGTTGTCGGCCTGGTACGTCTGGATGCCGCCGCCGTCGGGGAAGGAGACGCTGCTCTTCAGGGGGTAGCGGATCGCCGTCCCTCCCTCGAGTTCCGTGACGACGAGGGTGCCGTTCTGGTTCTCCAGTTTCCGGTTGATCTCCCCACCGGCGAACTCGGCCTGCCAGCTCGGCCCGAAGACGCCCAGCTCGGGGCGGGTGGCCGGGGCGGACTGCGGCCGGGCCAGGTCGCCGGCGGTCAGGGCCACGCCGTGCTTGCGGCTGATCGCCCCGGCGGACACGTCCAGCTCGGTGAGCTTGAAGGTCTTGGTGTCGGAGGAGTACTGGCCGGGGCCGATCTCCTGAACGTCGGCCGGCGGCGGATCGGTCAGCGCGGTGGCGGAGACCTCCGGGGCGAGGAAGGGAACGAGCATGGCCGCGAGGGCGACGGCGAGAGGTAATCGGCGCACGTGATGCCTCCAGGTGAAGAGAGAAAGTGATCTGATGACCTGGAGAGTAAGTGCTGATAAATCTCTTGACAAGAGATGGACAATTCAGTCGAAGGATGGTCCAATCGCATATGGAACTGGATCTTCGCTGCGATTTATCCAGGGGCTTTGCGCAGGTCATGAAGGCTGTTTGGCGACTTATGCCGAATTTATGGTCAATTTATGTCGAAAGTGCGGAGGTCCTGCGAGGGTAATCGGGTCTTGAGACTATCCGGCCGGAATTGAACGATAAGCCTCCGCCGCAGGTCAGGGGGTTGTGGACCGAGGCGTCGCGGACGAGTTGATCTCGGTTTGGGTGTACCGGCTGGTAGAGAGTCATTGCTTTCATACCGTCGCGGTTTATGTCGTTTCAGTACTTGTCAGAGGAGCCGAGGGGCCGCTATCGGCGGTTCCTGACGGATCCGTCGCCAGAGGATCTGGAGCGGTTCTTCTACCTGGACACGGACGCGTTGGCGGAGGTGGCGAAGAAGCGCGGTCCGCACAACCGGCTCGGCTGGAGTCTGCAGTGGGGGACGGTGCGGATGCTTGGCACGTTCCTGGCCGATCCTGTCGATGTCCCGCATGTGGCGGTCGACTACGTCGCCGAGCAGCTCGGGGTGGCGGACCCTTCGTGCATCAAGGACTATGCGGAGCGGCTGCCGACCCAGCATGAGCACGCGCGCGAGATTCGCGAGTTGTTGGAGTTGCGGGAGTTCGCGGACGCGGAGGCGGAGCTACGGGTGTTCATGGCGTCGCGGGCGGCGCCGACGCGGGATTCGCGGCGGGAGCTGTTCGACCGGGCGGTGGTGTGGCTGATCGTGAACCGGGTGTTGCTGCCGGGGATCACGACGCCGGCGCCGCTGGTCACGAACGTGCGGGTGGAGCAGCTGGCTGCGGTCAACGACCATCTGGTGGAGCAGACGCCGGTGGAGAGGCGGCGGGAACTGCTGGAGACCCTGGTCGTGCCGGCGGGCAGGAAAGTGTCTCCGTTGGAGTCGTGTGCCAGCCACAGCAGGTGGTTACGCCCGCTGCGGCCGGGGTGCAGCGCCGCCGCGTCCAGCAGCGAACCGACGTGGTTCAGCGGACGCCGGAGGCTGCGGTACGGCAGGCCGTCGATGAGCGCCGTGCCCTCATCAACCGCGTCCAGCCCCAGGATCACCCGCATCGTGGTGGACTTCCCGGCCCCGTTCGGCCCCACAAAGCCGGTCACCACACCCGGACGGACGGTAAAGGACATGCCATCGAGGGCCAGGGTCGCCCCATACCGCTTGCGCAGTCCGGCGACGACGATCCCCGGGGCGCTCCTCGCAGCGAGCTCACGGTTGGAAAACGGACTCATGTCGACGGTTGTACGCGGCGCCCGGTTCCGGCCGGGTCGCGGCGGCTGCGACCGGGCTGCGACCGGGGACCTGGCATCGTTGACGGCATGGCATCTCGACCCTGCAGCCCTGCCCGCGTGACGGCCGATGGTGAGTGGCGGTGAGGGTCCTCGTCGTCGAGGACTTCGAGGTCCTCGCCCGTTCCATCGGGACCGGGCTGCGCCGCGAGGGCATGGCCGTCGACGTCGTCCTGGACGGGACCGCCGCCCTTGAACGCCTGGCCGGCACCCGGTACGACGTGGTGATCCTCGACCGCGACCTGCCCGGCGTCCACGGGGACGAGGTCTGCCGGCGACTCGCCCACGGCCGTTGCGACACCCGCGTGCTGATGCTCACCGCCTCCGGCACGATCGAGGACCGCGTCGACGGGCTCAGCCTCGGCGCCGACGACTACCTGCCCAAGCCGTTCGCGTTCGCCGAACTGGTCGCCCGCGTCCGCGCCCTGGCGCGCCGCGCCACGCCGCCGCTGCCGCCCACGCTGGCATGCGGGGACCTCACCCTCGATCCGGCCCGCCGGGTCGCGTTCCGGTCCGGCCGGCGCCTCGACCTGAGCCCCAGGGAGTTCGCCCTGCTCGAATGCCTGCTCGCCGTACCCGGCGTGGTCATCTCCGCCGAAGAGTTGCTCGAACGCGTCTGGGACGAGGCCGCCGACCCCTTCAGCAGCGCCGTCAAGCACACCATGCACCGGCTGCGGGCCAAGCTCGGCGACCCGCCGGTGATCGAGACCATCCGCGAGGGCGGCTACCGCATCGGACCGTCATGATCTCCCGGAAGCTTGCCGGTAGGTCCCTGCAGAAGCGGCTCGCGCTCGCCTACGCGTCGGGCATTTACGCCGCCGGCGTTTTCGTGCTCGTATTGGTCGTCGTCCCGCTCGCGAGCATCGACGCGGCCGTCCCCAAGGGTCGGCCTTCGCCGAGCACGGTCACCGAAACCGGGCCCGGGATCGGCCTGCCCCAGCTCCTCATGGGATCCGCCGTCGCGCTGGTCATTCTGATTCCCGTCGCCCTGACTCTCGGCTGGTATGTCGCCGGCCGGTTCCTGCAACCGCTGCGCGCCATCACCGCCACCGCGAACGTCATCTCCGCCGGAGACCTCCACCGGCGTCTCGACCTTGGCGAGCCCACGGACGAGCTGACCGAGCTCGGCCACACCCTCGACGACCTGTTCGCCCGCCTGCAGGCCGCCTTCGACGCCCAACGTCACTTCGTCGCCAACGCCTCCCACGAGCTGCGCACCCCTCTGGCCGGGCTGCGTACCCTGCTCGAAGTCGCCCTCGCTGACCCCGACGCCGACACCGGCACCCTGCGCTCGGTCTGTCAGGAGGCCCTGGCTCTCGGCGCGCACCAGGAGCGGCTCGTCCAGGCCCTGCTGGACCTGGCCACCAGCGAGCGCGGTGTCACCCGCTGGGAAACCCTCGACCTGGCCCACGTCGTCGAAGGAGTGCTCGCCTCCCGCCGCGACCGAGCCACGCGGAAGGGCATCGGCCTGGCCGAACATCTCTCGCCCGCGGTGACGGCCGGGGACGCGGGACTGATCGAAAGCCTCGTCACCAACCTCATCGACAACGCCATCCGCCACAACCACGAGGGCGGGCACCTGGAGGTCACCACACGGACCTCCGGCACGCAGGCGGCTCTCACGGTCACCAACACCGGGCCGGTCATCCCCGGCGACCAGGTCGAGCGCCTCTTCCAGCCCTTCCAGAAGCTGGCGCCCGATCGTCACGGCCGCGGCGAAGGCTACGGTCTCGGCCTGGCCATCGTCCATGCCGTCACGCGGGCTCACCACGCCACTCTGACCGCCGGCGCACGCCCCGGAGGGGGCCTGTCCATCACCGTGCGGTTCGCACACGGATCCCTTCCGAACCGTGCCTGACATCTGGGGCGACTGCGCGGGGGGCGGCACCTGCCACCCGCATCTGAACACTGGAGGCGGTAACGCGGCACGTGCGGCCTCCTGCCAGCATTGACCGATCGGTCGCCGCTCGAAGCCAGGCGCCGCCGGCCGTCGTGCTCGCGGGGCGGCGCGGACCGGCCGCCGAAGCGAGCTGCCACTGCTCAACGATGCCAGATCCTCGGTCGCAGCCCGGTCGCAGCGGCCGCGACCGGGGCGGAACCGGGTGCCGCGTACAACCGTCGGCATGAGTTCCTTAACACCTCACCGAACCGGCCGGCGGGCCGGCTTCTCCGCGTCACTGCGCACGGAGTGGGCCGCGTTCCTCTCCGTGCGGGGCCGGGTGTTCGCCATGGCGGCTTCCGTGCTGGTCACCGTGTCGCTCGGGCTGCTGATCGCCGGGGGCGCCCGCAGCACCTGCGTGACCGGCAAGGGAGAGGGCCCCTGCCCCGCGCCCCTGGTGGGGCCCGACGGCACGGCGGTGAGCGACAAGTACTACTTCGTGCACCAGCCGCTCAAGGGGAACGGCAGCCTCACCGCCCGTGTGTCGGACATGACGGGGCAGATCCGGCTGCCGGACGCCGTTCCCGGGGTGCGCAACGTCATGAAGGGGGCGGTGCCATGGGCCAAGGCCGGGCTGCTCGTCAGGCAGAGCCTCAAGCAGGGCACACCGTACGCCGCCGTCATGCTCACCGGAGCCCACGGCGTGCGGATGCAGCACAACTACATCCACGACGTGGCCGGCGGCCCGCACAACGGCCCGCAGTGGCTGCGGCTGACCAGGTCGGGCGACACCGTCACCGGCTACGAGTCGGACGACGGCCAGGCGTGGAGCGAGGTCGGCACGGTCGAGCTGACCGGGTTGCCGGAGACGGTCGAGATCGGGCTGTTCGCCACCTCGCCGGGCGCCTTGTGGGACATGGCGCAAGCCTTCGCCCAGGCCACCGCCACCTTCGACCACATCGACCTGAAGGGCGCGAACGGTAGGTGGCGGCACGACGACGTCGGCGTCGCCATGGAATCCGACGGCAAGACCCCGCATCACCCGGGCGGGGTCGTCGAGTCCGGCGACAAGCTCATCGTCACCGGGGGCGGTGACATCGGGCCCGCCACGGTGGAGGGCGGTCTGCGCGCCGACCTCATGCTGATCGGCGGGGCCCTGGGGCTGATCCCGGTGCTCGTGGTGGCGGTCATGTTCGTCACGACGCCAGGCAGGCGCGCGCTGATCGGGACCGGCCCGCCGGCACGCCCGGGGCGGCTGCTGGCGGCCAAGGCCGCGGTGATGGGCGCGGTCGCGTTCGTGACGGGACTGGTGACCTCGGCGGTCGTGGTCCCTGCCGGACTGGCGCTGTTGCGCGCCAACGACAACCCGACCCAGCCGCTCACCACGGCCACCGGGCTGCGAGTGATCGTCGGCTACGCGGCGCTGACCGCGGCCGCCGCCGTGCTGGCTCTGGGCCTGGCCGCGCTGGTCAAGCGGGCCGTCATCGCCAGCGGGCTGGCCATCGCGCTGGTCATCGTGCCGTACTTCCTGGCGACCGCGGGTCTCGCACCGTGGCTGCTGATGATCACACCTGCCGCCGGGTTCGCGATCACACAGAGCGTGCCCACGTTCGCGCATGTGGACGTACAGCAGTCACTGCTCGGAGGCTACTACCCGCTCCCGCCCTGGGCGGGGTTGGCCGTGGCTTGCGGGTATGCCGCCATCACGCTCGCGGCGGCGAGTGTGAGGAGGACGGCGTGATCGTTTGGGTAGTGATCGCCGATGAGCAATCGGCCGTACGCGACGTACTACGCATGATGCTGGACGGCGAACCCGACAGCGAGGTGGTCGGCCAGGCAGCCGATGAAGCCGAAGCCGTGCACCAAGCGCTGTGGCAGCGCCCCGACGTGATGGTGACGGAC
The DNA here is from genome assembly GCF_040654455.1 of Nonomuraea sp. NPDC050691. Taxonomy (NCBI): domain Bacteria; kingdom Bacillati; phylum Actinomycetota; class Actinomycetes; order Streptosporangiales; family Streptosporangiaceae; genus Nonomuraea; species Nonomuraea sp. NPDC050691. The sequence continues at coordinate 6,562 of NZ_JBFAIA010000094.1, read as the reverse complement.
CTGCGCATGCCGCCTGTCGACCGGCTCTCCGCGATCCGGCGACTCGCCGATGCGCGAGCGCTGCACCGCGGATACGGGCTGGTGGACCCGCAGGTCACCACCCGGCCGATCCACCGCTTCGCGGGGCTGCCGCCCGCGTCCGCTACCGAGGCGCAACAGCGGCTCACCGCTCGTGAGCTCGAGGTGCTTCGGCAACTGGCCCGAGGACTCAGCAACGCGGAAATCGCCACCGCGTTGACGATCGAGGAAGGCACGGTCAAGGCCCACGTCTCCCGCGTCCTGGCCAAGCTCGGAGTGCGTACCCGCGTGCACGCGGTGATCTACGCCCACGAGCACGGCCTGGCCCCGCGCCGCTCAAACCCGCCCGCTCCTATCTGGATCAGGCACTCATGCCCAGGTATCACCGGTGCGTCGTACGTCGAGGCGGAAGCCGTACTTGGACAGGCGTTCGGCCACGCCAGAGGTGTCGGCGAGCCTGAGCCCTGCGTCGGCGGGCACCTCGCGCAGAACCCGGAGTAGGGTGCGGATCTCGGCCGGCGCCTTGGCGGCGGCCGAGATCAGGGTCGCTCTCACCGCGTGGTCTTATCGCTCACGAGGACGAGCAGGTGCTTCCCTCGGCAGGCAACTGCCTGGTGAGCAGATACTGGTTCACGTACCGGCGCACGCAGGACTGTCCTGACAAGTACAGGCTGTGGCCTCCATCCGCGGGCAGATAGCGGGCGCCGGGCAACTGTGCCGCGAGTCGTCGGCCCTCGCTGGGGGGCGTATTGTCGTCGTACTCGCCGTTGCTGATCAGAATGGGTGGCACGCCGGCGGCCTTGATCGGGTGCGGGGCGAAGCTCCTGACCGGGGGCAGGCCGCCGCACTGGTTGGCCATCACCCACACGTACCGCCACCCCACCCGCGGGGCCACCCGCCGCAGCTGCGCTTCTACCGCCTTCACCTTCCCGTACGCGGTGGGATAGGGGAAGTCGGCGCACACCGCGATACGGGAGAAATCGGAGGGAGGACTGGGAATGGGCTGGGCCAGCAGGGAAGCGTCGCCTTGGGATGCCTGGGCCAGGGCCTCGGCCAGGCGAGGCCATCGGGGCTCCAGGCTGAACCAGGCGCGCGAGACGATGAAGGATGCGTTCACCGTGACCTCTGGTCCTGCCCCAGGCGCTGGGATCGGTTGTTTGCCCGCCTTGACGATCAGTTTGTCCCAGAGGGCGACCACGTCCCGGCCGTGCAGGGCACAGGTCTTCTCATCTCGACACCACGAGGCGAACCTGTGCAGGTTGCTCTCCAAAGCCCGGGCGCGGGACAGGAGCCCGTCCAGTACGGATCGGTTGGTGTGGTCCCGGACGCTGTCGAGGTACATCCGGCCCACCCTGTCCGGGAAGAGCTCCACGTATGCCTGGCCGAGGACGGTTCCGTAGGAGGTGCCGAAGTAGGTGAGCTTGGGCTCATCCAACGCCGCCCTGATCGCGTCCATGTCGTGGGCCGTCTGCCAGGAGTTCACGTGGCCGGCCAGCGGCCCGGCCGCCGCGGTGCACTCCCGCCCGAAACGGCGGTTCTTTGCCATATAGGTCGTATACGAGGCTCGGTCGGGATAGGCCCACGCTTCGGTATGCGGCGTGGCAGTGGGGCAGGAGATGCCGCTGCTGCGCCCGAATCCCCGCGGGTCGAAGACGACCACGTCGAACTTCCGCGCCAGATCGGCGAAGGCCGCCCGGCCGGCGCGGAAGGCGCCGATCTGCGGGGCGGGACCGCCGAGGTTGACCAGGAGAGTGCCCTTCTTGTGCGCCTGATCCACGGCGGGCAGCATGGCCAGGCCGAGCGTGATCCGCTCGCCGCCGCCGGGGTGGGCCCAGTCGGCGGGCACGCCCAACTGGCCGCAACGCAGGCCGTCACCGCAGTCCTGCCAGGTCAAGGCCGAGTCGGCGCTCACCGCCGCAGGTACGCAAACCACCGCCAGGGCCGTCATCAGAGTGGTGGCAACCTTCCAGAACTTGTGCATGATCAAAGACTGGCAGGGGCCCAGGCCGTGCCACATCTGCCTTTCGACCTATCTTGAGTCGGCACGGCGACCTCCCCCTGGCCGTGCCGACGGCCAGCACGACAGGTAGGGCAGGACAGCCGGTTACGGAGAGTTCAGGGGCAGTGCTTCCAGAAGGATGTTGGGTCGGTGATGAACACCACCATCTCCCAGGCGGGCAGCGTGCTCGGCATCGCCATCCTCGGCAGCGTCCTGACCGCCGGATACACCTCGGCCCTCCCCGCCGACGTGCCGGCCCAGGCCAATCAGTCACTCACCGACGCCATCGCTCTCAGCACACGGCGGTCCCTTCTGTGTTCGTCGAGAACGGAACCACACGATAAACAGGTGATTCGGCGGACCTTTATGGCGGTTCGGTGCCCATACCCACCTCCTGCGCGACGCTCTACGCTTAGAGCCTGACCTGTCCGAGGAGGCGGTGTGGTAGCGGGGGTTCTGATCGACTGGGGCGGTGTGCTGACCACCGGCCTGTCCGACGCCATCGCCAAGTGGCTGGTGGCCGAGCGCCTCGACCAGGCCCACTACCACGCGGTGATGAGCGAGCTGGTCCGCCAGGCGTACGACGGAGCGGAGGACGGCGCGGAGACGGTGGTCCACGCGCTGGAGCGCGGCGAGCTCGACGGCTCGGTCTTCGAGCGCGACCTGGCCGCCCGCCTGCTGACCCTCGACGGGGTGCCGCCGGAGGCGGAGGGCCTGCTGGAGCGGATGTTCGTCGGGTTCGAACGGGTCGAGGCGATGTACGACATGCTGCGCACCGTCAGAGGCCACGGTGTGCGCACGTGCCTGCTGTCCAACTCGTGGTCCAACGCCTACCCGCGCGACGACTGGGACGAGGTCTTCGACGCGGTCGTCATCTCCGGCGAGGTCGGCATGCGAAAGCCGGAGCCCCGCATCTTCCGGCACGCCCTCGGCCTGCTGGCGCTGCCGGGCGAGTCGTGCGTGTTCATCGACGACCTCGAGGCCAACATCGCCGCGGCCCGCGCCCTGGGCATCCACGGCATCCACCACCGCGACGCCGAGACGACCATCGCGCACCTCGAGTCGCTGCTCCAGATCCCCCTCCGACCGGCATGATGGTCCTCCGCACGTTGTGAAAGGTTTCTGATGCGCGTCTACCTGCCGTGCACGCTGTCCGCCCTCGCCCGCGCGGTCGAGGCGGGCGAGCTCGGCCCGGCCCCGCTGACCGGTTACGCGGTGACTCCCGCGCTGACCGAGTGGTACGCCTCGGGCGACACCGAGGAGCTCGAGTACGTCGCGCTCACGGAGGCCGCCCGCGCCTCCCTGCGGCTGCTGGCCGCCGAACGCCCCGCGGAACCCGGCGGGGAGGGGGCGGAGCCGGTCAAGAACGAGGACGGCTCCGTGTGGGTGCCCCGGCGCGTGGTCGTGGCCGCCGAGGTGCCCGACGGCACGCTGACGGCCGGCCCCGACCTGGAGGAGCGGGCCACCGTACGCCTGTCGCGGCCGGTGCCGATGTCGAAGGTCGCCGCGGTGCACGTGGACGACCAGTACGCCGTGCCCGACGTGGGGGCGGCCGTCGCCGCGCTGCCCGCCTCCGACGCGGGAGACGACGACGCCCGCTTCACCGTGGACGGCGCCGAGGCGCACGAGCTCATGTGGTACGCGACGCAGGAGATTCCGCACCTTCTCCACGGCGATCATTAGGGGCATGTTAAATAGCGAGTTAAGGACCTTGACCCTTTCTTGACCAAGGTCGCTAGGATCTCAGCCCGGACCTAGTCCCCTGACAGAAGGAGTCGGTTCCCGTGAAGCTTCGAGCAGTCGTGACCGCGGTCGGCGCGGTGGCCGCGGCCCTGGTCGTCGTGTCCCCCGCACAGGCCGCCACGGCCCAGGCCCGCGGATACGACCACAAGGACCCGTACCAGACGGGGTGTGGCAACTCCGCCCGCACCGTCCGCACGGGCACCATCAACAGCCAGCTCGAGGGCAAGATCGGCACGGTCATGCTCAAGTACTCGTTCCGGTGCAAGACCAACTGGGTCGAGATCCGCACGATCACCGCCGGCTACGGCTCGATCACCGTCCAGAACGCCAAGGGCACGATCGACACCTTCCAGTTCAAGAAGGGTAACGGCGGCCGCCACTGGGGCAACATGGTGGACGGCAACAACATCTGCGCCTGGGGCAGCGCCAGCGTGAAGTGGGGCACCGGACAGGGTGGCCAGCGCGGTTCCGGCGGCACCGGCCAGGCCTGCAAGTAAGCTCCGCCCGCACGGACTACCGCCGCGGCCCCGTGCGCCGCGGCGGTCCGTTCACCGCTTTGTCACAGGGGCCCGCTACCCTGAAGCCTGTCATGACGAAGCACATCATCTGGGACTGGAACGGCACGCTCTTCCACGACATCGACGCCGTCGTCGGAGCCACCAACGAGGTCTTCAAGTCCTACCAGCTGGCCCCCCTCACGGCCGACGGCTTCCGCGCCGTCTACACGCGGCCCATCTGGCTGGCCTACGAGCGGATGCTCGGCCGCCCGCTGAACGAGGGCGAGTGGGAGGCGCTCGACGTGGGCTTCCACGAGCACTACTTCCGGCTGAGCGCGGCATGCGGCCTGGCCGAGGGCGCGCTGGCCACGCTGGCGAGCTGGACGGGCACGCAGTCGCTGTGCTCGATGGCCCCCCACTCCCACCTGGTGCCGATCGTCGAGTCCTTCGGCATCACCGGCCACTTCAACCGGGTCGACGGGCTGGTCGGGGCCACCGGCGGGGAGAAGGCGGCGCACATGGCCGCCCACATCGAGGCGCTCGACGTCGAGCCCCGGGAGGTGCTGGTGATCGGCGACAGCGTCGACGACGGCATCGCCGCCCGGCACGTGGGCGCGCGGGCCGTGCTCTACACGGGCGGCATGACCTCGCGGGCCGACCTGGAGGCAACGGGCCTGCCGGTCGTCGACACGCTGGCCGAGGCCATCGCCCACATCTGACGTCGGACCGCATCCGCACGGTCCCGCCCCGCGGTCGCCGGCTCGGCCGTACCCTTGCAGGGTCCCCCCAGGAGGCCGCCATCAACCGCCTAGTGCTCTGGAACATCGACCTGACCCTGGTCGACGTGGCCATCGTCACCCGTGACGCCTACGCCGAGGCGTTCCGCGCCGTGACCGGCCGCCCGCTGGTCAAGCTGGCCCCGGCGCTGGGCCGCCCCGACTCCGAGATCGTCTTCGAGACCCTCGCCGTCAACGGCGTCGTGGCCGAGGACGCCCACCTGCCGAAGTTCCTCGACGCGCTGGCCGCGGCCTTCGCCGCACGGCGCGGCCGGCTGCCCAGGGAGGGCAGGGCGATGCCCGGGGCCAAGGACGCGCTCAAGGCCGTGGCCCGGCTCGACGGCGTGGTCCAGTCGGTGCTGACCGGCACCATCAAGGGCAACGCCGTCCACAAGCTCAAGGCGTTCGGGCTGGACAAGCACATCGACTTCGAGCTCGGCGGCTACGGCGAGGAGGCCTACCCCAAGGCGACGCTGCTCCAGGTCGCGCAGGGACGGGCCAGACAGCGGCTGGGCACGCCGTTCACCGCGGCCAACACCGTGGTCATCGGCGACTCGGCGCGCGACGTGCAGGCCGCCCGCATCGGCGGGGCGGCGATGATCGCGGTCGCGTCGGGCCGCTCGACCGCGGCCGAGCTGCGCGAGGCCGGGGCCGACATGGTGCTGCCCGATCTGTCCGACGCCGCCGAGGTGGTGGCCGCCGTCGCGAGCCTCACCACCCCGGCCTGACCTCTCGTCCTACGCGGCTCAGGCGAGCCGTACGCGGCTCAGGCGAGCGCCTTGAGGAAGCGGGCCGCGACCGGGGCCGCGACGGCCGAGCCGGCTCCGGCGCCCTCCACGATCACCGCGAACGCCAGGTCGCCCCGGTAGCCGACGAACCACGAGTGCGCGGGGGGCTCGGCTCCCGACCCGTACTCCGCCGTGCCGGTCTTGCCGGCCGTGCCCTTCGGGAAGCTGACGTCGTGCGCCGTGCCGTCGGTGACGACGGCCGGCATGAGGTCGCGCAGCGCCCGCACCACGTTCTCCTCCAGGGGGCGTGGCCGGAGCGTGTGGTCCGGCATCCGTTCCTCCGGCACCAGCCGGGGCGGCCACCAGGCGCCGGCGGCGACGGCCGCGGCGACGGAGGCCATGTTCAGCGGGCTGGCCAGCACCCGGCCCTGCCCGATGGAGGCGGAGGCGAGGTCCGTGTCGTCCTTCGGCGCCGGGAACTCCGCTTTCACGGCCGGCACGCCCGGCGTGATCGCCGCACCGAAGCCGAAGCTCGCGGCCACCTTGGTGAGCCGGTCGGCGCCCAGGCGGTCCACGGTCATGGCGCCGAAGGTGGTGTTGCACGAGTGGGCGAAGGCGTCGCGGAAGGGGAGCGTGCCGTAGTCCTTGAAGCCGGCGTTGTGGAAGGGGAAGCCGCCGATGTTCTGCTCGGCGGGGCATTTCACCCGCGCGTCGGGCTTCGCGCCGTCCGCGACCAGTGCGGAGGCGGTGACGACCTTGAACGTGGACCCGGGCGGGTACTTGCCGAGCAGCGCCCGGTTG
>NZ_JBFAIA010000093.1:0-31249 GCF_040654455.1 Nonomuraea sp. NPDC050691 | reverse complement strand
GGACCGTCCGCAGGGCGTGCGCGGCCCGCTCCGGAGCGGTGCGCCACACGTCGCGCCCGGACACCACGCCCGCCACCACGGTCTTGCCCGCCAGCGCCGCGACCCCGTCGAGGCCGCCGCGCACCAGGTCCACGCCGATCGCCTCCACCGGCGTGGCGGCCAGCACCGGCAGCGCCTCGCCCAGGTCGCCGTAGGGGGCGGCGACGAGCAGGCCGGGCCGCTCCGAGACGCCGCCGAGCCGTTCGTACGCCTCCCGGACCGCGGCCAGGCCGGCCGGCCCGAGGTCGGTCACCAGCGCGGGCTCGTCGAGCTGCGCCCAGGCGACGCCCTCGGCGGCCAGCTCCGCGAGCAGCCGCTCGTAGCAGGCCAGCACGTCGCCGAGCCGGTCCAGCGCCGCCGCGCCGCGCTCCGACAGCAGCAGGAACGTCACCGGCCCCAGCACCACGGGCCGCGTCTCCAGGCCCAGCGCCCGGGCCTCCCGCACCTCGCCGAGGAGCTTGGCGGCGTCGAGAGTGAAGACGGTGTCGGGCCCGACCTCCGGCACGATGTAGTGGTAGTTGGTGTCGAACCACTTGGTCATCCGCAGCGGTGCGAGGCCGTCCGTGCCCCGGGCCATGGCGAAGTAGGGGTCCTCGGCGTCCAGGTACTTCCGCGGCACCGCCCCCAGCATGACCGCCGTGTCCAGCACGTGGTCGTAGAGGGAGAAGGTGTTGGACGGCAGCGCCTCCAGCCCCAGCTCGGCGAGCCGGCGCCAGGTCCGCTCACGCAGCTCGGCCCCGGCGCGGTCCAGTTCCTCGCGGGTCGAGCGGCCGTCCCAGTACGCCTCCAGGGCGCGTTTCAGCTCCCGGCGCGGGCCGATCCGGGGGTAGCCCAGCACGGTGGAGGAGGGGAAGGCGGGCGGCGTGGACATGTCTGCTCCCTGTGTCGTCGTGGCCTGATCAAGGCGATCAGTGCCGGGAATCGTGCCCGCCGCACCCCGGTGGGTGCACCATGGATTCGTGACGCTTATGCTCCGGGAGATCCAGTGCTTCGCCCGCGTGGCGGACCGGCTCAGCTTCTCGCGGGCCGCCGCCGACCTCGGGATGTCGCAGCCCGCCATGAGCCAGGCGATCACCCGGCTGGAGCGGTCGGTCGGGCTCCGGCTCTTCGAGCGCAGCGCGAGGGCGGTCCGGCTCACCGCCCAGGGCAGGGCGCTGCTGCCGTACGCGGAGCAGGTGCTGGAGTCCGCGTCGGCCTTCTCCGCGGAGGCCTCGCGGCTGGCGCGGCCGAGCATTCATCTCGCTTATCCACCGCTCGTCGGCTCACTCGTCGCCCGGGTCGCCAGGCGCCTGGCCGCCCGCACCCCGCCCGTCGGTGTGGAGCTGCGCGTCGCCGACCGCGCCGAGGCGTCCGCCGCGCTGGCCCGGGGCGAGGTGTCGGCGGCGGTCCTCGCCATCCCGGCGCCCACGCCCTTCGTCACCGGGGCCCGCTTCCACGTGTCCGTCGACCACCTGGCCGTGCCCGCCGGGCACCCGCTCGCCGCCCGGCCCCGCGTCGCGCCCCGGGACCTGGCGGGCCGCACGGTGATCGCGCCGGGCGGGCGGCCGTGGCCGGGGCTGCCGGGCCGGACGCGGGCGGCGCCCGGCGACGACTTCGCCGCGGCCCTCGACCTGGTCGCGGCCGGCGCCGGGCTGCTGCCGTCGCCGCAGCTCCTGGTGCGGGCCGTGCGCCGGGACGACGTGACGTTCGTCCCGCTGGCGGCCGGCGACCTGCGGATCACCTACGGGCTGGCCTGGTCGCGCGAGCGGGTCACGCCGGAGCTGATGGCGCTGGTGCAGGCCGTGCAGGACGCCCTGTGGACCCGCTGAGGCGTCGAGATCAGGCCACGGGCAGGTTCTTCAGCGCCTCGCGGCGGCTGAGGCCGCTGATGCCCTTGGCCCGCACGTAGCGCCGGACCTCGTCCGGGCTGGTCTTGGCGTACTCACGCAGCGCCCACCCGATCGCCTTGCGGGCGAAGAAGTCGTTGTCGGACAGGCTCGGCTCGATGCAGGCGTAGAGCAGGGCGGTGTCGGTGCGGGCCTTGAACCGGTTCTGGCACAGGATGGCCGTGCGCCGCTTCCACAGGTCGCCGTCGTGCGCCCACTGCAGCACCAGGGGCCGCATCGCGTCGGGGAATGCGGCCAGCAGCCCGCCCACGCGGTGCGTGGCCAGCTCGTCCACGAGGTCCCACCAGGCGCCGCTGACGATCATCTCCTCGTACATCGGCACCGTGTAGAGCGTCTGGAACTCGCGGTAGTGCGCGTGGCCGGTCAGCTCGATCGCGGCGTAGCGCTCCTCGCGGTACTCGGCCTCGCGCCAGAGCGCGAGCACGGCCTGCCGCCACTCGGGCGCGGAGGCGATGCGATGGCCCGCGAACACCCGCTTGAGCGCGGCCCGGCGGGGCCCCGCCTGGACCCCGAGGAAGGGCATCGGGGACTTCATGTACGCCTGCATCAGCGGGGCCTTGGCGGGCTCGGCCGCCGCGCGCAGGGCCGCGCGCACCGCGTCGCGCACCGCCTCGGGCGCGCTCATCCCTTCTGGGTGGTGCGCTCGCCGGTCGCCAGGCCGTCGAAGAGCACCGTGATGTAGTGCTCGGCCAGCCCGGTCGTGTTGAGCCGGCCGCCGGGCCGGAACCAGCGCACCGCCACCCAGATGGTGTCGCGGATCATGCGGTAGGTCAGCTTGGGGTCGACGTCGGCGCGGAACTGCCCGGCCGCCTGGCCGGCCTTGATCTGCGCCACCCACATCTGCTCGACCTCGTCCTCGGCCTTGACGAGGTAGTTGAAGCGCTCGAACTGGCGCAGGTAGTTCCAGTCGTTCTGCATGACGGTGATCGCGGCGCGGTGCGGCTCCAGCGTGCCGAAGCCGATGCGCACCATCTCCGACAGCACCGTGCGCGGGTCGGAGCCGGACTCCAGGGCGGCGCGGTAGCGGGCGATGAGGTCGTCGAGGAAGGTGGACAGCACCTCGTCGACGATCGTCTCCTTGGAGTCGAAGTGGTGATAGAGACTTCCGGAGAGAATGCCCGCCTCTGTGGCGATCTCGCGTACGGTCGTGGCCTGGAAGCCCTTGCGCGCGAAGATCTCCGCGGCGAGCTTGACCAGGTGGTCGCGGCGCTCGGAGGCCGACCCCGAGGAGGTCGCGCGCTGACGCTTGGCGGGGGCGGCCGTGGTGGAGCTGGAGCTCTTACGCGTTGTCACGCTCTCCATTATGAGCCCTGGGACAATCGCTTGTTCACGGAAGTGTGCCTGCTCATCCGGCATTCTCGGCGCGACCAAGCGCTTGCTACCATACGGTGATGAACGAGGCCTACATCGTCGGCGCGGTCAGGACCCCGGTCGGGCGCAGGAACGGCGGCCTGTCCCGCGCCCACCCCGCCGACCTCGGCGCCCACGTGCTGAAGGAGCTGATGGCGCGCACCGGCGCCGACCCGGCCGCCGTGGAGGACGTGATCCTCGGCTGCGTCGACACCATCGGGCCGCAGGCCGGTGACATCGCCCGTACCTGCTGGCTGGCGGCCGGGCTGCCCGAGGAGGTGCCGGGCGTCACGGTCGACCGCCAGTGCGGCTCCTCCCAGCAGGCGCTCCACTTCGCCGCCCAGGCCGTCCTGTCCGGCACCGCCGACCTGGTCGTGGCGGGCGGCGTGCAGAACATGAGCATGGTCCCGATCTCCTCGGCGATGCACGCGGGCGTGCCGCTCGGCCACGAGACGCCCTCCTCCGGCTCCAAGGGCTGGAGCGAGCGGTACGGCACGCGGGAGGTCTCGCAGTTCGCCGGGGCCGAGCAGATCGCCGCGACCTGGGACGTCTCCCGCGAGGACATGGAGGCGTACGCCTACGCCTCGCACCGGCGGGCGATCGCCGCGATCGACGGGGGCCGCTTCGCCCGCGAGATCAGCCCGTACGAGGGCGTCGCCGACGACGAGGGGCCGCGGCGCGACACGAGCCCCGAGCGGATGGCCGCGCTGAAGACCCTCGTGGACGGCGGCCGGCTCACCGCCGCGCTCGCCTCGCAGATCTCCGACGGCGCCGCCGCCCTCCTCGTCGCCTCCGAGCGGGGCGTGCGGGCGCACGGGCTGACCCCGCGGGCCCGGGTCCACCACCTGTCCGTACGGGCCGCCGACCCGATCGTGATGCTGTCGGCGCCGATCCCGGCCACCGCGTACGCGCTGCGCAAGGCCGGCATGACCATCGGCGACATGGACGTCGTGGAGATCAACGAGGCGTTCGCCTCGGTCGTGCTGGCCTGGCTCAAGGAGACCGGCGCCGACCCGGAGCGGGTCAACCCCAACGGCGGCGCCATCGCCCTCGGTCACCCGCTCGGCGCGACCGGCGCCGTGCTGGCCGTCAAGCTGCTGCACGAGCTGGAGCGGACCGGCGGCAGGTACGGCCTGCAGACCATGTGCGAGGGAGGGGGCCAGGCCAACGTCACCATCCTGGAACGCCTCTGACGGCTCTCCGCGTCAGAAAATGCCACTAGCAAATAGGAAACTTTCCTATTAGATTGCGGGTCATGCCGATCAGCGCCGACCTGCTACGCCTGGCTGACGCCGTCCTCATGCCGGGATTCGAGGGGAAGACCCCGCCCGACTGGCTCCGGCGCCGGCTCGGCGAGGGACTCGGCGGCGTGGTGCTGTTCTCCCGCAACATCGCCGGCCCCGGCCAGGTGGCCACGCTGACGGCCGCCCTGCGCGCCGAGAACCCCGCCGTGCTCGTCGGCACCGACGAGGAGTCGGGCGAGGTGACGCGGCTGGAGGTGAGCACCGGCAGCAGCCGTCCCGGCGGCTACGCGCTCGGCGTCGTGGACGACGTGGAACTGACCGAGGCGATCGCCCGCGACCTCGGCGCCCAGCTCGCCGCCGCCGGGATCACCATCGACTTCGCCCCGTCCGCCGACGTCAACTCCAACCCGGACAACCCGGTCATCGGGCTGCGGTCCTTCGGCGCCGGCCCGGCGCTGGTCGCCCGGCACGCCCGGGCGTTCGTCCGCGGGCTCCAGTCGGCGGGCGTGGCGGCCTGCGCCAAGCACTTCCCCGGCCACGGCGACACCTCGGTCGACTCCCATCACGGCGTGCCCGTCATGGCGGCCGGCGGGATCGAGGACGCCCTCCGACCCTTCCGCGAGGTGATCGACGAAGGGGTCAAGGCCGTCATGACGGGGCACCTGCTCGTCCCGTCGTTCGACGGCGGGCTCCCGGCCACCCTCAGCCCCAAGATCCTCACCGGCCTCCTCCGCGAGGAGCTCGGCTTCGACGGGCTGATCGTCACCGACGGCATCGAGATGGCCGCGGTCGCCGGCACGTACGGGATCGGCGGCGCCGCGGCCCGCGCCATCGCGGCCGGAGCCGACGCGATCTGCGTCGGCGGCGAGCACGCCGACGAGGCGACCGCCGACGAGGTGCGCGACGCCGTCGCCGCCGCCGTCACCACGGGCGTGCTGCCCGAGGAGCGTCTGGCCGACGCCGCTCGCAGGGTCCGCGAGCTCGGCGCCTGGACCGCCTCCTCGGGCAGCGCCACCACCGCCCCCTTAGGCAGCGCCACCACCTCGCCGTCCCCCTCGCTCGGCGGGCCCGCGCTGGACCGGCCCGCGCTCAACGGACACTCCGGGCTGGCCGCCGCCCGCCGGGCCGTCCGCGTCACCCGCAGGTCCGCGGCGCCCGTGCTGCCGCTCACCGCCGCGCCCGTCGTGATCGAGCTCGCCCCCGAGATGAACCTGGCCATCGACAAGGCCACCCCGTGGGGCGTGGGGGAGCCGCTGACCCGCCTGCTCCCAGGCACGTCCGTGACCCGGCTCACCGCCGCCGTGGCCACGGGGCCGGCCCTGGAGGAGTTGCTGCGCGGCGCAGCCGGGCGCCCGCTGGTCGTGGCCGTCCGCGACGCGCACCGCCACCCCTGGCAGGCCGAGGCCCTGCGCCACCTGCTCAGCGCCCGCCCCGACACCGTGGTGGTCGAGATGGGCCTGCCCCTCCGCGCCGACGTCGGCGCCGTCCACATCGCCACGTACGGCTCCGCGCCCGTCTGCGGCCGGGCCGCGGCCGAGGTGATCACCGGCAGGCTCTGACGGCACTGACGTCTTGATCGCCGGTAGGCTCTGACGGCACTGGCGTCTACGGCGAGGAGCTCTGACGGCATGGACGTCGAAGGTGAGGACCTGTCCCACTCCGCGCTGGGCGAGCGGCTCGCGCCCGATGAGGTCCACGTCTTCCGCGGCTGCGACCTGACCGGCGCCGACCTGCGCGGCGCCGCCCTCGGCGGGGCGCGCTTCGAGTCGTGCGTGCTGGAGCAGGCCGACTTCCGCAAGGCCGACCTCGACGGGGCCGTCTTCAGCGGAGGCGGCGGCATGGGCCTCCGCTTCGACGACGCCGACCTCGTCGACGCGAGCTTCACGGACGTCGACCTCGCCTCCGCCCGGTTCGGCGGGGCGCTGCTGAGCGACGTGGCGTTCACCGGATGCCGCATGATCGGCGCGTCGCTGACCGCCTCGCGCGGCACCGGCTTCACGCTCACCCGCTCCAACCTCACCCTGGCCAACCTGGGCGGCTGCTCCCTGCGCGGGCAGGTCGTCGAGGGCGTGCGCTTCGACGACGCCGACCTGTCGGGCTGCGACTTCACCGGGACGACGTTCAGCGACTGCCGCCTGCGCGGCAGCAAACTGATCAGGACCGTCTTCGCGAAGGCCGACCTGCGCGGCGCCGACCTCGGCGAGCCCGACGACGCCAAGCTGAAGGCGTTCGCGGGCGCCATCGTCAACCAGGCGCAGGCGGCCGCCATCCTGGCCGCCCGCGGCATCACCGTGCTCTGACCGCCTGGGCGGTCACCGGCGGGGGTGCGCCAGGTCGACGAGGACCTGCGTGCCGCGTCCCGTCTGGTACCAGACCATGCCGTCCTGCAGGTGAAGGGTCGGCGAGGGCTTGTCGCCCTTGCGCGTCCCAATCGTTAACAGCAGGCCGGTGCGTTCCGTGGCGATGTCGTGCACGGCGACAGCCGCCTTGCCTGACGGGTCCCTCTGATGGACCAGCACGAAGCGGCCCGAGGAAAGTCCGCCCATGGCCCGTCCCGGGAAGGCGCGCAGTCCCGTGCCGTCGCGCCGCCACGCCTCGGCACCGTTGCGGCACCACGTCAGCCCGCAGTCCTGCCACGACGTCCGCCCGGAGGGAGGAGTCACGTCCCTGCTCTCCCCGGTGACCACGTTCTTCAGGTGCTCCAGGGGACGCGCGACGGGATGGTCCCCCCGTTCATGCTGCGGCCAGCCGGCCCAGGGCCACTCGACCAGGTGGAAGCCCCTCGACCCCAGGACGAGGGTCCACTCGCCGCCCTTCGACTTCAGCGGGACCCGGTAGACCCCGCCGTCTGCCGCCGACCACACGGCCATGCCGTCCGCGATGGCCAGGTTCTGAGCCCCGAAGATCTGGTTCTCGCTGGTGAGCGTGGCGGTGACCGAGGCGAGGCGGCGCGGGACGCCTCCGGTGACGGGGACGGCCCAGATCTCCGCGTTGCGGTCGCGGATCGCCGACCATGCCACGTACCCGTCGCCGAAGACCACCGGATCGTTGTCGATGTACATGCCTCCCTCGAGCGAGGTGATCCTGGCGAAGCGCCGCCGGTCCACGTTGTACGCATAGATGGTGTCGGGCCGGTTCCTGGTGAGCCCCCGTCCCACCACGACCCGGTCGCTGACGAACACGTCCGGCCTGAACTCCCGGCCGCCCGGCACCGTGGCCGGGACCTCGTGCACCGCCCCCGGCCACACCTGACGGACCGGCGGCGCGAAGCCGACCGGGGAGGGCTTGGGCGGTGTCGGCCGCACGGCGGGGACGGTCGGGGTGACCGTGCGTGTGGCGACCACGGTGGCCGCCACCACGACGGTGATCGCGGCCGCGACCGCCACCGGCGCCCACTACCTGCCGCCGGACGACCTCGCGCGCGGCGCGGGCAGGACACGTGGCGTCCCGTCGTCCCGCCGCCCCGGCGTCAGCCTGGCGGCGACGCTGCGCCTGCGCAGGACCGAACGGGAGGCGTTCAGCACGCAGACACGCACGTACGCCAGGCTCAGCGCGTCGGGACGCCTGCCGTGGAGCCTGGAGAAGACGTCCTGGACGACGTCCTCGGCGCTCTCCCGGTCGCCGACGAGCAGCAGGGCCAGGCGCACCAGGGCGAGCCGGCTGTCTCACTGTTCATGACCTGAGAACGCGCGCCGTGCCCGATCCGCTGCATCGCCCGGACGCGCCTCAGGGGCCGGGCAGGCGCTTGAGCGCCGCCTCCGCCTCCGCCATGATCCGCCCGATCAGCTCCTCGCACGACGGCAGGTCGCCGATAACGCCCACCACCTGGCCCGAGGCCATGACCCCGAGGTCGCCGCGGCCCTCCACCATGGCCGCGCGCAGCAGCACCGGCGTGTTCGCCGCCTGGAGCACCTGCGCCCAGGTCAGGTCGCGGCCGTGCCGCATGCGCCGCCCCTCACGGATCATCGCCGCCCACGACAGCCCGGACAGCCGCTTGAACCGCGCCCCGTTGACCACCGCGCGCAGCAGCCGCGAGCGTTCCAGCGACTCCACGAACGGCGTGCGCAGCACCCGGTGCGGCACGCCGTCCACCTTCGTGGTGACGAGCGTCTCGGCCGCCTCCAGGTAGAGCCGCTTGACCGCGTCGGGGACCGGCGAGTCGCCGGTCAGCAGGAACCGCGTGCCCATGGCGATCCCGCACGCCCCGTACGCCAGCGCCGCCACCAGCCCCCGTCCGTCGAAGAAGCCGCCGGCGGCGACAACCGGGATGTCCACGGCGTCCACCACCTGCGGCAGCAGCAGCGTCGTGGCCAGCGGCCCGGTGTGCCCGCCCCCCTCGCCGCCCTGCACGATCACCGCGTCGGCGCCCCAGGCGGCCACCTTCTCGGCGTGCCGCCGCGCCCCCACCGACGGGATGGTCACCACGCCCGCGTCCTTCAGCCGGGCGATCAGCTCCCTGCGCGGCGCCAGCGCGAACGACGCGACCCGCACCCCCTCGCGGATCATCACCTCGACCCGTTCGGCGGCGTCGTCGGCGTCGGAGCGGATGTTCACCCCGAAGGGGGCGTCCGTGCGCTCCTTGACCTCCCTGATCGCCCCGGTCATCTCGGCCACCGACATCGTGGCCGCGGCGATGATCCCGAGCCCGCCCGCGCGGGAGGTGGCCGCGGCCAGCCGGGCGCCCGCCACGTACCCCATGCCGGTCTGCACGATCGGGTGGCGGCAGCCGACGAGATCGGTCAGCGCGGTCCTCACCCCGCGCCCCCGGCCCGCCCGGGAGCTTCCCCGGCGCGCGGCTCGGGGACCTCGCGGTGGCGCAGGCCGCGTGGGTCCAGCACCTCGTCCAGCAGCCTCAGCTCCTCGGCCGTCGGCGTCCGGGTCTCCGGCACGTCGCCGGGCACGTCCAGCTCGAACCCGGTGGCCGCGACCACCTCGTCCGCGCTCACCCCGGGATGTGCCGACACCAGCCGCATCGTGCCTTCCGGCCCGCGGAGGTCCAGTACCGCGAGGTCCGTCACCACCCGCCGCAGCCCGTACGCGCCCCTGTCGGTGCCGACGCCGCTGACCATGTCCACCTGCGGCACGAACACCCGCGGCGAGTGGCGGGGGATCCAGTAGCTCGTCGGGTCGCAGCGGGTGTTGCCGGGAGCCCCGCGCACGCCGAGGAGCTGCGCCTTGGGCCGGCTCCAGTCGCCGATGCACGAGATGTTCGTGTTGCCGTGGCGGTCGATCTGGCTCGCGCCCAGCATCACGTGCCGCCGGCCGTTCAGCACCAGCCACAGGTGGTCGCGGAACGGCAGCCAGCCCTCGACCACCTCCGGCGGCTCGCCCAGCGCCGGCACGTCGCCGGTGAGCAGGCAGGCGCCGTCGCTGGTCAGCAGGTCCGGCTCGAACGTCAGCCGCGCCAGCCGCGCCCCCAGCACCGTGACGGCCCCGCCGATCCCGGCCGCCAGGATCTCGCCGTCGCCCCTGAAGGCCTCGGCGCACGCCACCACACAGACGTCAGCCCTGCTCACTGCGCACGTACTCCTCCCACGGGGTCTCCACGTAACGCCGCTGCGCCTCCTCGTCGCGCCCGTAGTCGGGCTCGCACGCGGTGAACCCGGCCCCGCCGGGCGCCTCCACCACGCCGGTCACCATCGACCTGCTGACCAGCAGCGACTGCACCGGCCCCTCCTTGAGCAGGTCAGCGGTGTCCACCAGCCGCTCGCACGAGACGTAGGCGCTCGCCGCCGCCTTGACGTACAGGTCGTCGAGGTACGGGTCCGGGCCGAGGTACTGGGCGTTGCCGCGCCGGTCGGCCCGGTTGAGATGGACCAGCGCCGCGTCCAGCGTGAGCGCGGGCACGGCCACCAGCTCCTCCCCGTCCCCGTACGGTGAGCGGACGGTCCGCAGGTGCGGGTTGACCCGCATGACGTCAGAGCCGAGCCCCGCCCGCGTCGGCAGGAACGGCAGCCGGTGCGCCGCCGCCAGCAGGCCGAACATGAACATGCCCTCGTCGTACTCGGTGAACTCGACGGCTTCGTTCTGGCGGGCCCGGCGGAAGTGCGGTTCGAGGGGGATCGAGTCGAGCGTCACGAACGGGGCGACGACCCGGCGTGCCTTGCCCGCGGCGCAGAGCATGCCCACGTCCGGCCCGCCGTACGAGACGATCGTGAGGTCCCGCAGCGGCGAGCGGAGCAGGCCCCGCACCAGGGCCATCGGCTTGCGCCGCGACCCCCAGCCGCCGATCCCGATCGTCATGCCGCTCTCCAGCCGCCCGACGACCTCCTCGACGGTCATGACCTTGCCCATGCCGCCTCCTCGCTCGCGAACCCGTCACCTCGCCCACGAAGGGCCTCCTCGCTCATGAGCCCCGCCACCTCGCTCATGAGCCCGCCACGAAGCGGTGGCGGTGTTCGTCGCCCTTGCCGAGGAGGTTCAGCTCGAAGGTGAACCCCTGCTCGAACCGGTAGCTCCGCTTGACGTCCACGGGGTCGATGCCGTTCAGCGACTCCTTGGCCAGCCGGATCACGTACGGGTCCTTGTCGGCGATGCGCCCGGCCACCTCCATCGCGGCGTCGGTCAGCGCCTGGCGCGGCACCACGTCCAGTACCGAGCCGAACGCCAGCAGCTCGGCGGCCGTCACGTTGCGGCAGGTGTAGACCATGGCCCGCATCAGGTGCGCCGGGACGAGCCGGGCGAGGTGCGTCGCCGCGCCGAGCGCCCCGCGGTCCACCTCGGGCAGCCCGAAGTAGGCGTCGTCGGAGGCCACGACGACGTCCGCGTTGCCCACCAGCCCGATGCCGCCGCCCAGGCAGAAGCCGTGGACCGCGGCCACGACCGGCACGGGGCAGTCGTAGACGGCGGCGAAGGCGGCGTGGCAGCCCCGGTTGGCCCCGACGAGCGCCTGGTGACCGTCGGCGGCCTGCATCTCCTTGATGTCCACGCCCGCGTTGAACCCGCGTCCCTCGGCGCGCAGGACGACGACGCGGGTCACCGGATCCCGCCCGGCGTCGTGGAGGGCGCCGGCCAGGTCGTGCCAGTGCCGTACGGCGAGGGCGTTGACCGGCGGGACGTCCATGACGACCTCGGCGATCGGGCCGGCGCGCAGCGTGATTCCCATCCCACTCCCGGAGTGCTCGCCTCGCTTGCTTTGTCCTAGCGCTTGCTTGGTACGGTAGCACCCGTGACCGTGACTTACGACTACGCGGGCAAGGTCGTCCTCGTGACGGGAGGGACCAAGGGGATCGGGGCGGGCGTCGCCCGGGCCTTCCGGGAGGCCGGCGCCACGGTCGTGGTGTGCGCCCGCACCCCGCCCGCCGGTGCCGGGTACGCCCGGAGCGGCGGAGGTGCGGGGGAGGTCCGTCCCATCCGCTTCGTCCAGGCCGACGTGCGCGATCCCGAGGACGTCGCCCGCCTGATCTCCGGGCTCGACCGGCTCGACGTCGTCGTCAACAACGCGGGCGGCTCGCCCCACGCCCCTCTGGACGGCACCTCGCCCCGCCTGCACGCCCGCGTCATCGAGCTCAACCTGACCGCGCCCCTGCTGGTGTCGCAGCGGGCGTACCCGCTCCTGAAGGCGTCGGGCGGTGCCGTCATCATGATCGGCAGCGCGAGCGGCACGCGCCCCTCGCCCGGCACCTCCGCGTACGGTGCCGCCAAGGCCGGCCTGCACCACCTGGCGCGTTGCCTCGCGGCGGAGTGGGCGCCGGAGGTGCGGGTGAACTCGGTGGTGGTCGGACTGGCGGCCACGGAGAACGCGGAGGAGCACTACGAGGGCGGGCGCGCGGCCGTGGAGGCCACGATCCCGGCGGGCCGCATGGCGACGCCGGAGGACGTGGCGCGGGTGTGCCTGTGGCTCGGCAGCCCCGGATACGTGACGGGGGCGGAGATCCAGGTCCACGGGGGCGGCGAGACGCCGGCGTGGCGCTGGACCGGGCCTCCCGTCGCGCCGTGACGGCCGTTCCGGCGGCCTTGCGCGGCCCTTCGAGCGGCAGCGGCGGGCCTTCTGGTCAGCGGAGGGCGGAGCGGGCGGTGGGCGAGAGGCGGAACCGCTGCGGCGGACCAGCCACGCGTCCCTCCAGCAGGGACGCCTCCTCCTCCAGTGCCTCCCGGACCTTCCCCAGATCCTCCTCCCGCTCGAACCGGGCGAGCCAGACGAACACGTCCTCGCCGGCCCGTACGGGGAGGGCGGGATAGGTGTTGGGGGAGTGCTCGGTCTCGAAGCACGCGACAGGGGCCGCGCCGGCCCTGGAGAGCACGGGAGCGACGCGCTCGGCGAAGAAGAGGGGGAACTCCGCCACCTCTCCCACGACGTGGTGAACGGTCGCGAGGTAGACCGACGGCGGAAGCGCGACGGCCCCCACGGGCGGCCGCGTCGAGGCCGGCAACAGGGACGTAGGGAGGGCGCCGGGGGAGTGGAGGGTCGTGGGGGCGGCCTCGGGGGAGTGCGGGGTTGCGGGGAGGAGCACGGGGTGGAGAAGGAGCACGTCGTCAGAGTCGATCATCGTCGCGTTGGCCGCCTCGCGGTGGGCCTTCCAGACGGGGCCGCCGTAGAAGGCGGCCAGGGCGACCCGACGGGCTTCCATGTCTGGGAATTCCCGCATCCAGCAGAAGATGTCCGGCGCGTCCAGGTCGCGGAACTGGCCCACCACGCCGATGCCCGCCGCCTCCTGCGACTCGACGAACTCGCGCTCGAACAACTCGATCAGTGTGTCGCGCCGCCCCGGGTGGAGGGTGTAGCGCCGAAGCTCGTAGATCATGCGGGCGACGTTAGGAGCGGTCCGCTGACACCTTGTGTCAGCGGCGGGAAGACCCGAGCAAAGTTCTGATCACTCTATGCTATGGATCAGTAACGCAACGTTATAGGATCGGGTCCAGTCAGACAGCCCGCCCGTCCACCGGCGAAGGAGCCGTACCCAAGTGATCAAGAGTCTGAGCGCCGCGTGCGTCATGGCGGTGGCCGCCGCGCTCACCCTGCCGGCCGCCCCGGCGAGCGCCGACACCTGGACCGACAACTGGAGCCGCAACATCGACTCCTCGCAGTCCGGCAACACCTTCGGCGACGTCGGCGCGTCCAACCGCGGCTGGGGCCGCTCCACCAGCGTCAACAACGTCAACGGCGTCGCGACGACAGCCACCAACGGCAGCACCGTCATCACCTACGTCTTCTACTAGCCCCGGCCCCGTCTTCTCCAAGCCCAGCCTCGTCTTCTGCTGGCTCAGCCCGATCTTCTGCCAGCTGGCCCCCTCTCTGAGAACCCCCCTCTGAGCAGCCCGCCCCCTTCTCTGAGCCCGCTCCATCGAGACCCGATCGCGTCCAGAATCCGCGGCTCCGCCTGACTCTCGCTCATGGTCGCGATCACAGTCTGCTGCTCGTCCATGCTCAGCTTCACGCCCGAGTTCAAGCCGCGTCCGCCTCCACTTCCACCCCTCCGCGTCCAGCTCCACGCCCATGCGCATCCGACGCACGCAACCCCAACGCACCGACATCCAACGCACGCCAACGTCCCTACGCACGATGCTGCCTGCCGCTCCCTTCCCGGCAGGCCGCCTATGCCTGCCATTCCCTCCCGGGCAGGCAGCCCCTTCCGGGAGCTCCTCCGCCGGAGAGGCTCTCCCCCGGTGGGCCTCACTCTCCCTGGGCCCTCATCCCCCGGGGGGTTCTTCTCCGGCGGACGGCTCCTTCTCGGCTCCGACCGGCAGCTCTTCAGCCAGGCCGGTCTCACCTTCACCGGAGCGTCGCCCCGATTTCGCCTGGACCGGTGGCCCCCAGAGCCGCGGGTCGACGACTTCCGTCCCTGACCTCTCGCCCCTGAACCAGCAACAACAACCTCGAACCCAAGGAGATCCTCATGAAGAAGCTTTGCGCCACCGGCCTCGTCCTGGCCGCCGCCGGCGCCACTCTCGCGACGGCCGCGAGCCTGGCCGCCATCCCCGCCAACGCCGACACCGCCGTCTCCGACTCCAGCTCCAACCGCGAGTCCTCCCAGTCGGGCAACATCTTCGGCAACATCGCCGTTCAGAACAGGGGCACCGGCGCCTCCACCAACGTCACCTCGGTCAACGCCAACACCTCCACCGCCGCCCGCCGCAGCGGCGCGGCCGTGAACAACCGCGTCGACTAGGCGCCGCAACGGGTTCCCCCTCCAAGCGCCCCGGCTCCAAGCGCCCCGACGAGTGCCGTGAGGGTCTCGGCGGGCCCCCAGGGTCTCGGCGGGCCGCGCAAGGATCCCGGCGGGCCGCTCATGGATCCCGGCGGGCCGCTCATGGATCCCGGCGAGCGGCTCATGGATCCGGTGGGCGGCTCGAGGCCCCGAGTGGCGGGCAGCGCGAAGCCGGGAGAGCCCCGCGCGATGATGACCCCCGGGAGGTGGGCCCCTCCCCACTTCCCGGGCCGTCCAGGTCGGCACCCATTTCCCCGCCGGCCGGGGCATTGAGGCTGGCCGCCTGAAAGGCCGTCCAGGTCGTCCGCGTCAGTACCCGCCTCCCGGGGCGTTCGGGTGGTGGGCCGTACCATCGTCGCCGTGACTACCTGTGCATATGTGACGTTTGACGACAAAGACGGTCATGACGACGAGCGCGAGATCGCCCTGGCCGCCTGGAGGGAGGAGGGCATCGACGGGCGGGCCGAGCGCTGGGACGACCCCGCGGTCGGCTGGGCGGCCTACGACGCCGTCGTCGTGCGCTCCGTGTGGGACTACGTCACCCGGCGCGACGAGTTCCTGGCCTGGGCCCGGCGAGTCGAGGAACGCACGAGGCTGCTCAACCCCGCGTCCGTGCTGGCGGACAACACCGACAAGACGTACCTCCGCCGTCTGGGGGTCCCCGTCGTGCCCACGCGCTGGTCGGCGGAGGGCCTCCCCGACTGGCAGGAGTACGTCGTCAAGCCCGCGATCTCGGCGGGTGCCCGCGACACCATCAGGACCACCGACGGCGCCGAGGCCGCCGCGCACGCCGCACGGCTGGAGGCGTCCGGCCGCACGCCCATGGTCCAGCCCTACCTCGACATGGTCGAGTCCGAGGGCGAGACCTCGCTCCTGTACTTCAACCGCCGCCTCAGCCACGCCGTCCGCCGCACTCCCATGCTCGCCCCGGGCAAGTCGGGTGCCGATCACGTGCGGGCGCAGCTCCGCACCCCGGACCCGGACCAGGTGGAACTCGCCGAGAAGGTGCTTGCCGCCATCCCCCAGGCCCTTCTGTACGCGCGGATCGACCTGGTCCGGCTGCCCGACGGGACGCCGGTGGTGATCGAGCTGGAGCTCACCGAGCCGTACCTGTTCCTGCGCTACGAGCCGCAGGCGCCCCGCAACCTGGCCAGGGCGCTGCGCGAACTCCTCTGAGGCAAGGGGTCACACGCCGGGGAGCCGGCCATTGCGGAAGAGGTCGACGAAGGTCTGGTGGTCGGCCCGCGCCTGGGTCCCGTACCGGTGCGCGAAGTCCACCAGCATGCCGATGAACCCGGTGCTGTCGTCGCCCACCACCGCCACGATCGACTCCTCGGTCGAGAAGTCCACGAGGTCGTGACTGGACTCGTCGTCGGCGACGGCGTGCATGCGCGCCACCGCCCGGCCCAGGTCGCGCATGATCGAGTCCAGCTCGGCCGGCTCGTTGACGTCGTCCCAGTCGAGGTCGGCGGAGTACGGCGAGACCTCGGCCACGAGCTGCCCCACGCCGCCGAGCGTGGTGTAGCCGAGCCACGGGTCCGCGTACGCCTGCAGCGCCCGCTGCGACTCGGCCGTCCGGTGTCCCTGGTGCAGGAAGTAACCGGCCACCTTCTCGTCGGTGATGTACCTGGCCACGGCCGGCACCTGGGCCTGCTTCATGTAGAGGATGACGTCGTTCTCCAGCGCCTGCGACCGGCCCTCCAGCAGCAGGTTGTACGAGGGCAGCCCGGCCGAGCCGATGCCCACGCCCTTGCGCAGCGCCACGTCCTTGATGACGTGCTCGACGGAGGTCGTCTGCGCGGGCAGCGTGGCCAGGTAGTCCTCGAACGCCGCGAGCACGGCCGAGCGGACGTCCGGGTCGACCGGCTCCCGCCCCTCCATGATCGCGAAGCGCCGGTCGTAGTCGTCGATGACGGTCTCGACGTCGAGCATCGCCACCCGGGTCCGCAGCCGCGCCGTCTGGAGCACCCGGTGCAGGACGCCGGTCGTGGTGCCGAGCGTGAGCGATCCGATGGCGTCGTCGCCGCCGCGGGCGATGGCGGTCAGCTCGTCCAGGTACGAGAGGGCGAAGCCGCGCACGAGCGCGGTGATCACCTCGTCGGACAGCGCCTTGGCGTACCCGATGAGCGCGACGCTCGCGGCGAAGCGCTTGAGGTCCCAGGTGTACGGCCCGACGTACGCCTCGTCGAAGTCGTTGACGTTGAAGACGAGCACGCCGGAGGCGTTCATGTACGTGCCGAAGTTCTCGGCGTGCAGGTCACCGTGGATCCAGACCCGGCTGGTGGGCCCGTCCAGATAGGCGTCGTCGGCGAAGTCGCCGGTGAGGTCGGCGTAGAACAGGCTCGCGCTGCCACGGTAGAACGCGAACGGCGAGGCGGCCATCTTGCGGAACTTGCGCCGGAACGCGGCCGGTTCGCGCTGGATCGACTCGCCGAACTCGGCGGTGAGGACGTCGAGCAGGAAGGAGGAGCGGGTTGCCATACACCGGACAGTAGGGCGTCCCCGCCCCCGCCGCCTAGGTTGTCAGAGCGGATGTCGCGGCCGGTCAGGCAGCCGGTCCGGACTCGGCTCGCCGTGCCGGGGGCAGCAGCCGCCTGCCGGTGACGACCAGCGGCACGATCACCGCCGTCAGCACGGCGCACAGCACGGCGGCGGGCACCCACACGAACTCGGCGTCCGGCATCGGCACCGCCAGGGGCAGGCGCCACGCGAGCAGCAGCGTGGCCGCCGCCGCCAGGGCCAGGCGCGCCGAGGGGGCCCATCCGCGGCGCAGGGCGACGGCGCAGGCCACGGCGCACGCCACGGTCGCGATCGCGTCGGGCTGGACCAGCTCCGACACGGCCAGGAGCGGTTCGGGCAGGACGGCCCACGGCAGCAGCGCCACCGGCAGGACGGCGGCCATCACCAGCAGGGTGACGGCCATCGGCAGCAGGACGAGGCGCCACGGGCGGACGGTCACCGGCGCCTCGCCGTGGAAGCCGGCCAGCAGGGCGATCACGGGCACCGACGCCATGAGCGCGGCGGGCGCCGCTGTCCAGGTGAGGTGGGCGGCCGGGCCGAGCAGCACGAGCGAGACCGCCGCCGCCGCGACGGCCACGGGCTTGGCCGGACCGGTGGAGCCCCGCACGGCGGCCGTGAACGCGACGACCCACAGCACGTCCGCCACCGCCGCGAAGGGGTCGGCGCCGGTGGCGATGTCCGGGCTGGGCAGGTACCCGGTCGCCATGGCCGCCAGCCACACGAGGCCGTGAACCCCCAGCATCGCCTGGAACCCCAGGCCGAGCAGCGCGACGAGCCGGACCGTCTCACCCAGGGCGGCGGCCCGCGCGCCCGCGCCGCCGAGCCGCACCCGCACCGCGAGGGCGGCCACGCTGGCGATCTCGCCCCACCGCGGCCGGGGGCCGCGCTCGTCGGGCACGTCGCCGGACATCTCCAGGAACGCCGCCACCATCTCCTCCTCCCGCTCGGCCCGGTAGGAGGCGGGCAGGAGCCGCAGCGCCGCACGGTAGCGACGCTCCAGCAGCACGGGCTCGGCATTGCTCACGAATTCCTCCAGACGCTCGGTGGACGGTGGTTCGGGGGCGGTCATGCCGGGCCTCCCGCAGGGCGCGCGGACAGACCCCTCGCCCGCAGGCGGGAACGCGCGGCGGCGGCGTTGGCGGCCAGCCGGGCGGCCTCCTCCTCCAGGACCCGCGCGCCCTCGTCGGTCAGCCGGTAGTAGCGCCGCAGCCGCCCCCGCCACACCTCCTCGCGGTCGAGTTCGACCAGCCCGTCGCCGGCGAGCCGGTCCAGCACGCCGTACAGACTGCCGATCTTGAGCTGCACCCGCCCGCCGGAAAGGCGCTCGACCTCCTGGACGATGCCGTAGCCGTGCCGGGGCTCGTCCACCAGCGCGGTGAGGGCGAGGAACATGGGCTCCGTGACGTTCACGAGCCCACTATATCTTGCGAGACAAGATATCGTGAGTGTCAGGGGTGCTGCGAGGACACCGACACGACCTCGCCCGTCATGTACGACGCGTAGTCGCTGGCCAGGAAGACGATGACGTTGGCCACCTCCCACGGCTCCGCCGAGCGGCCGAACGCCTCGCGCGCCGTCAGCTCCGCCAGCACGTCCTCGCTGGTCACCTTCGCCAGGAACGGGTGGACGGCCAGCGACGGCGCCACCGCGTTGACCCGCACGCCGTGCCCGGCCGCCTCCAGTGCGACGCACCGGGTCAGCGCCATGACGCCGGCCTTGGCCGCCGCGTAGTGTGCCTGCCCGCGCTGCGCCCGCCAGCCGACGACGGAGGCGTTGTTGACGATGACGCCGGAGCCCTGGGCGAACATCCGGCGCAGGGCGGCCCGGGTGCAGCGCATGGTGCCGTTCAGCGTCACGTCGATGACCGCGTGCCACTGCTCGTCGGTCATCGCCGCCAGCTCGGCCGTCCCGCCCAGCCCGGCGTTGTTGACGAGCACGTCCAGCCGCCCGTGCCGCCGTTCCACCGCCTCGAACAGTTCCTCCACCTGCTCCTGCGACGTCACGTCGCACGGCACGGCCAGCGGCTTGACGCCGGTCAGCCCGGCCAGCGCCTCGGCGGCCTCGCCCAGGCGCCGCTCGTGCCGGTCGGACACGACGACGACGGCACCCTCCTCGGCGCAGCGCCGGGCGGTCGCGTAGCCGATGCCGGCCCCCGCCGCGGCCGTCACGAGCGTGACCTTGCCGTCGAGCAGGCCGTGCGCCCGCGGGTAGAGCGGTCCCATCGTGCTCCCGTCTCCAGAGGACTACTGCCGGGGCAGGCCCAGCGTCCGCTCGGCGATGATGGTGCGCTGGATCTCGCTGGACCCCGCGTAGATGGTGTCGGCGCGGCTGAACAGGTAGAGCCGCTGCAGGTCGTTCAGCTCGCCGCCGGGGGCGACGAGCCCGGCCCGGCCCTGGACGGCCTGGGCCAGCTCGCCGAGCCTGCGGTGCCACTCCGACCAGTAGAGTTTGCCGATCGACGCCTCGGGGCCCGGGTCGGGCCGCATCGTCCGCAGCGCGTTCAGCCGCATGATCCGCAGCTCCAGCCACGCCCGGACCAGCCGGTCGCGCAGCACCGGGTCCTCGGCGGCCCCCGTACGCCGGGCCGTCTCGATGACCTTGTCCAGCTCCCGCCGGAACCCGATCTGCTGCCCCAGCGTGGACGCGCCGCGCTCGTGGGCGAGCGTGGCCATGGCCACCCGCCAGCCGTCGCCGGGCGCGCCGACGACGTTCGCGGCGTCGGTGGTCGCGCCGTCGAAGAACACCTCGTTGAACTCCGAGGTGCCGGTCATCTGGACGATCGGCCGCACCTCGACGCCGGGCTGCCGCATCGGCACCAGCAGGTACGAGAGGCCTCGGTGCCGCTGGGAGCCCGGCTCGGTACGGCAGAGCGCGAAGCACCAGTCGGCCACGTGGGCCAGCGACGTCCACACCTTCTGCCCGGTGATCACCCACCGGCCGCCCTCGAGGCTCGCGCGGGTGCGCACGCCGGCCAGGTCGGAGCCCGCGTCCGGCTCGGAGTAGCCCTGGCACCACAGTTCCTCGCCGCGCTGGACGGGCGGGAGGAACCGGGCCTTCTGCTCGTCCGTGCCGAACTGGAGGAGGGTGGGGCCGAGCAGCCCCTCGCCGATGTGGCCGACGCGGGCCGGGGCGTCGGCCAGGGCGTACTCCTCGTGGAAGGCCACCTGGTCGGCCAGGGACGCCTCGCGCCCGCCGTACCGCTCGGGCCAGGCCAGGCAGGTCCAGCCCGCCTTGCCGAGGTGGCGCTCCCATGCCAGCCGGATCTCGTGCCCCTCGTGCTCGCGGCCGGGCCCGCCGAGGCCCCGCGCTCCGGCGAACGCGCCGGTCAGGTTCTCCTCCAGCCAGGCCCGCGCCTCTTCACGCAGGCTCAACGAAGCCCCCGTACCCGCCGCGGAAGAACACCAGCGGACCGCCGTCGGCATGGACGTCGAGCTGGAGCACCCGGGCGACCACGATCACGTGGTCGCCGGCCGGGTGCTCGGCCTCGATCGAGCAGTCGATCCAGGCCAGGGCCCCGTCCAGCACGGGGTTGCCGCCGGGGGAGCCGGTCCACTTCAGCCCGGCGAACTTGTCGCCGCCCCTGGTCGCCATCTGCACGCACACCGGCTGCTGGTGCTCGGCCAGCACGTTCACGGTCACCACCTCGGCGTCCCGTACGCGCGGCCAGCTCGTGCTGGTGTGCGCCACGCAGAACGCGACGAGCGGCGGGTCGAGCGACACCGACGTGAACGAGTTGGCCGCCAGCCCGCACGGGCTGCCGGTCGCGGGGTCGAGCGCGGTGATCGCCACGACGCCGGTGGCGAACCGTCCGAGCACCTGCCGGAACCGCAGGGCGTCGAGATGGCCGTTCGCGCTCTGGGGGATAGGGCCGTTGGGCATGGCGGCTCCGTGGAGGGTCCTGCGCTGGTAGGGCGTGGGACGGCCGGCACAGCCGTCCGGCGTGACCAGCCGGGCAGCGTGTGTGCTCATCGTGTGGCCTCCTTCGTCCGCCTGGTGGAGGTATCTTACCAAGCGCTTGCTTGGACGGTAGGCGCGGGGCGGAAAACCTGTCAAGCCGCCCCGGCTCGCGGGTCTCGTTGACACGCTCGCGACCGGCGCCCTAGCGTGGGTTGATGGCCAAGCGCTTGCTTGATTTCCGGGATCGTACGGCCGTCGCGGGCGTGGGCTGGACACCGTTCACCAAGGACTCCGGCGTCAGCACCCTCACGCTGGCCTGCCGCGCGGTCATGGCCGCCCTGGAGGACGCCGGGCTCGGCCCCGGCGACGTGGACGGCCTGGCCACCCATCGCGTCGGCGACTCCGCCGCGCCCACCCTCGTCGGTCCCGCGCTCGGCGTCCGCGACCTGAGCTGGCACCTCGACCAGTTCGGCGGCGGCAGCGTCTCCCACGCCGTCGTCGGCCAGGCCGCGCTGGCCGTGGCCGCCGGCGTGGCCGAGACCGTGGTCTGCTACCGCGCGATCAACGCCCGCTCGGAGTTCCGCATGGGCGGCACCGGCCGCGGCCTGCCCGCGAGCCCCGAGGTGCAGTACCAGGCGCCGTACGGCTACTTCGCGCCCCCGCAGCAGTACGCGATGTACGCCCGCGCGCACATGCTGAAGTACGGCACCACGGCCGAGCACTTCGGCCGGCTGGCCGTCACCCAGCGCGCCAACGCCGTCAAGAACCCTCGCGCCCTCATGCGCGCGCCCATCACGCTCGACGACTACCTCGCCAGCCGGTGGATCGCCGAGCCGTTCCGGCTGCTCGACTGCTGCCTGGAGACCGACGGCGCCTGCGCGCTGGTCGTCACCACCGCCGAGCGGGCGCGCGACCTGCGCCGGCCGCCCGTGCTCGTCTCGGCCGCCGCCTGGGGCGGCGGGGAGAGCCACCTGTCGGGCGGGCCCGCCGACCCCACCACCACGGCCGCCGCCGCCCTCGCGCCCCGCCTGTACGGTCAGGCCGGCCTCGGCCCGCGGGACGTGGACGTGGCCCAGATCTACGACTGCTTCACCTACTCCGTGCTCGTCCAGCTGGAGGACTACGGGTTCTGCCCGAAGGGGGAGGGTGGCCCGTACGTGGCCTCGGGCGCCACGGCCCTGGACGGCGAGCTGCCGGTCAACACCCACGGCGGCTTCCTGTCGGAGGGCTACGTCCACGGCATGAATCACATCGCCGAGGCCGTCTCGCAGCTGCGCGGCGACGCGGGGGACCGCCAGGTGCCGGGCGCGGAGGTGGCCCTGTCGACGGCCCAGCCCGGGTACATCCTGCCCGCGACGTCGGCGCTGATCCTCAGGAAGGACTGATCGCATGCGCCCGGTGTTCCAGGTGACGACGGACCGTGACTCGGCCCCGTGGTGGGAGCGGACCGGGCGGGGGGAGTTCGCGGTGCAGCGGTGCGACGCCTGCGGCCGCGCGCGCTTCCCGGCCCGGGCGTTCTGCCCGGTCTGCCGCGCCGAGCGGTGGCACTGGGAGGCCGCCGAACCCGAGGGGACCGTGGAGAGCTGGATCGTCAACCATCAGGCGTTCGGCGCGGGCGACGGGGAGCCGTACGTGGTGGTCATGGTGCGGCCGGACGCCGTGCCGGACTGCCTGCTGCACGGCGGGTGGCGGGCGGCCCGGGAGCCGGTGGGCGGGGAGCGGGTCAGGGGTGCGTTCACGCCGGGAGCGGGCGGGTTCACGCTCGTCGACTGGGAACCCGCGGGGGAGTGAGGCGCGCCGGCAGGTCGTACGCGGCGCTGGGAAGGCCGTGGAGGCGCGGTGGGGCCGAGAACGGAACGCGCGTCCTGGCGGGCGTGGGGGACCCGCCAGGACGCGCTTCCAGCCCCATGCGCGGCGACGCCAGGACTCCGGCGAGGGTTGGAGTCCTAGATCGATGGTTCGCGCACGGAGTCGGTGGGGGAGTGCGAGGACTCCGGATGCCGGCAACGCTCGGTCGACCTGATCGGTACGGGACTGCCATTCCGGGTGTCCGTGCAGGTAAGACCGAACGTATGGCGGCGCACCGCGTAACGCAGTAAACGTGGTGCATCGTCTGGGTCTTGCCAGGGCAGGTATGGCGTACCCGCGTGGACCGGCAACACCGGCCCTCACCCCCTCCCGGGCCTTTCGATGGATTTGTACCAACGAATGGATGATGCGGCTGTCGGGGCCCTTTGGTCAAGGGGTTGTGGCCTGCTAGAACCAGATCGTCTAAATTGTTGGCACAATAAGGGGTGAAAGTGGCAAGGTCGGTGCTGTACCAGCAGGTGGCTTCCGAACTACGGAAGGCCATCTACTCCGGTGCACTCGGTCCCGGAGCGCAGCTGCCGACCGAGGCTCAGCTCATGGAGGACCATGGGGTGAGCCGCAACACCGTCCGGCTGGCTCTCGGAGAGCTGGTCAACGAGGGGCTGGTCACCCGCACGCCGCGCCGCGGCACGGTCGTCCGGGACCGCAGGCCGCTGCTCATCTACCCGCAGCGAGAGCTGGAGCCCCAGCCGAGCGGCGAACTGCGCGAGGCCTTCGCCTACGCCGTCACGCAGGAGGGCCGCGCGCCCAGCCAGCTCATCGAGGTGCTGACCGTCACGCCCGTCGAGGAGATCGCCAGCCGACTGGAGCTGGCCGACGGGGAGCTCGCCGTGGTGCGCCGGCGGCTCCGCTTCGTGGACGGGCAGCCGTACAACACCAACGACTCCTACTTCCCCCGCGATTTGGTGGCCAACTCCGAAATCGCCAGGCCAGGGGACATCGCGCGAGGGGCGAACCGGGTTCTGGAGGAGCTCGGCCACGAACAAGTTCGCGTGATTGACGACATTTGGGCGCGAATGCCCAACCAAGAGGAAGCCGAACGGCTTCAATTGGAACTGGGCACGCCTGTTGTCGTGTATGTCCGAGTTGGTTACGACAGGGCTGATATGCCGGTGCGAGTCGCGGTCTCGGTGCTACCCGCGGACAAGCACTTGATCAGATACGAGCTCGATCGCCGCTAGTCGAGCTCGGTTGGGGGTGATCCCGCCGGCGGCCCGCCGCGAGAAATCCGGCCTCGCAGGGCTAGGGGAGCTGCGCGTACTCCCCTGCACCCATTTATGCGCATTTATGCGTACATATCGCCTTTAGTCACCCCACGCCGAGCTTGCGTGCCACAGCGTCATCACCGTGCGCTACTGCTTGGACACCCAACGCATCGAAAGGGCGAACCATGCACTCCGTCACCGTCTCCGGCACCACGGCCCCCTTCTCCGCCTCCTCCTTCGCCTCGGCCACCCTCCTGCACCCGCTGGCACTGCGCCGGGCCGACAGCTCCGATCTCAAGGGCGTGCTCACCCTTCTCGCCGACACGGCCGAGTGGCTGCACTCCAAGGGGGTGAGCCAGTGGCCCCGGGGCGGCTTCGGCCCCGAGCGCATCGAGCCGCTGATCGAGGAGCGCGTGCTGTTCCTGCTGGACGACGAGCTGCGCTACCTCGACCCGGACGAGGACGTCCCCCCGGTCGCCACCATCGCCCTGGACGACCACGCCGACCCCGAGTTCTGGACGCCCGCCGACGACCCCGGCGCGGCGCTGTACGTCCACAAGCTCGCCGTGGCCCGGCCCTGGGCCGGCACGGGACTGGGCGACGCCCTGCTGGACTGGGCGGGGGCCACGGCCCGCGCCACCGGACGCCGCTGGCTGCGGCTCGACTGCGCCAAGCGCAACCCGGAGCTCCAGGACTACTACCGGCGGCGCGGCTTCCACCACGTCCGCACCGTGGACCTCCCGCACCGCGCCTCCGGCGCCCTCTTCCAGCGGCCGGCGGACGACACCCTGATCACCGCCTTCCGCGACCTCACCCTCCCCGAGCTCATCGGCGCCTGAGGTTCCTCTCCGGGGGTGTTCCGGAGGTGCTACGGGCTGGGGTCGAGTGGGGCGTAACGGGCTTTTGGGGCTTCGCCCACTGAAAGGGGTAGAGCACCCGATAACCTCTCCTCATGACCGGATCCCTCCTTGAGGTGATCGCGCTGGACGTGCGCGATGCCGTGGCCGCCGAGCGAGGCGGCGCCGACCGCGTGGAGGTCGTCGCCGACATGGCGGCCGACGGGCTCACCCCGGCGCCGGAGACCGTCGCCGCCATCGCGGCCGAGTGCCCGCTGCCCCAGATGGTCATGCTGCGCCTCGACGCCACGTTCACGGCCGGGCCCGAGACGCTCGACCGGCTGCGGCGCGACGCCAAGGAACTGGCCCAGGCGGGCGCGGCCGGGTTCGTCTTCGGCTTCCTCGACGGGGAAGGGGCGGTGAACCTGGCCGCCACGGAGGCGCTCATCCACGCCGTCTCGCCGCTGCCCTGGACGTTCCACCGGGCGGTGGACCACGCGGCCGACGTGCAGGCGGCCTGGCGGGCCGTGCGCCTCCTGCCGAACCTCGCGACCGTCCTCACCTCGGGCGCGCCCACCGGCGTGGCCGACGGGCTGCCGGTGCTCAAGAGCCGCGCCGAGGCGGGCGACGGCTCGATCATCCTCGCCGGGGGCGGGCTCAAGCCGCCGCACGTGCCCGCCCTGCTCGACTACGGCGTGCGCGCCTTCCACGTCGGCTCCGCCGTACGGGAGAGCTGGTCGGAGCCCGTCGACTGGCGGCTGGTCCAGCGGTGGCGCGCCCTCGTCGAGCGCGACTGAACCCTGCGCGCCCGGATTCTGCGCGCCCGGATTCTGCGCGCCCGGATTCTGCGCGCCCTGATTCTGCGCGTCCGGATTCTGTGCGACCGGACTCGGCGCGACCGAGTCCGGGAGGCCGTCAGGACAGGGCGGCGTCCGCGCGGGCCAGGGCCGTCGCGAGCGTCCTGATCGTGGCGGGCTCGTCCATGATCCCGCCGTCCGCCGCGCGCCGCTCCTCCCAGGCCCGCACCCGCTCCCGGTACGCGTCGTACGTCGCCAGGTGGAAGGCGTACACCGCGGCGAACCGGCTCACCAGGTGCGCGGGATGCATGTCCCACCCCTGATGGAAGCCGTGGGCCAGGGAGTGCCGCACCAGTTCCGCGTGCCGCCGCCACAGCGCCCGTACGTCCGCGGCCGACCCCGAGGCGGGCGAGGCCGCCAGCGACCCGTCCGACAGCTCCACCCCCGTCCCCGCGAACGCCGTCCGCATGACGTGCCGCGCGTGGTCGCAGGCCGGGTGGTCGAGCCGCTGCTCGTCCGGCGGCAGGCCGATCGCCGCCGTGTAGTCGAACACCCCGAAGTGCGCGCCGGCCAGCCGGCCGTCCAGCCTCTCCACGAGGTCGCCCCGCAGGAACGGCAGCGTCTGCGGCGCCTCCACCTGCGTCTCGAAACGCAGCCGCACCTCCGCTCCGGCGCCGAGCCCGCGCTCCAGCCCGCGTTCGAGCCGGGCCAGCAGGTCGGCGAACTCCATGAGGTACTCCTCCATGAGCACCTTGGGGAAGGTCACCACGAATCCCGGCGGCAGCTCGCCGCACCGCTCCGCCACCTCGGTGAGGAAGCCGTCGAGCGTGCGCGCCGACCGCGCCGGGTCGCCGTCGGCGAAGGACTTGACCCGCAGCCCCCACCGCCGCGGCAGCGTCCCCGCGGCCCGCATCCGCGCGACCGCCTCGGCGGCCCGCACGGCGTGCGCGTCCTCCTCCTCGCCGGGCCGCGCGCCGTAGCCGTCCTCGAAGTCGATCCGCAGGTCCTCGACCGGCTCGCGGGCGAGCTTGCGCAGCACCCGCTCGTGCACGGCCGGCGCCAGCCCCTCCGGCACCCCGAACACGTCCGCGACCTCGGCGGGACCGGCCAGGTGCGCCCGCGCCAGGGCCAGGGCGCCCTCGCCCCACTCCGCGACCGTGCCGGCGGCGAACCGGTCGGCCGGCACGTACACCGTGTGCACCGGCTGCCACCCCGGCCGCCACGCGGGGTCCGCGCCGGGATAGCGCGCCCGCTGGGTCCGCAAGGCGTCCTCGAATCCGTTCAGCGGCACGTCGCCCATGGTCACCCGCATGCCCTGCACCCTAGCCGCCCCCTGGCCGCCCCCTGGCCGGGCCCGGCCGGAGCCGATCAGGGGCGGCAGGCGCGCAGCATGGCCTCCAGGCCGGGCAGCTTGACGCGTTCGCCGCGGCCGAGTGAGCGGCCCAGCTCGGCCTCGGCCGCCTCGATGCCCAGCCACTCGTCGTAGGTGACCGGCCGCACCCCGCGCTCGGCCAGCAGCGTGTCGAGGTCGGTCTTCAGCTCGTGCTCGCGGCCCGCGAGGTCGGCCAGCATCGTGCGCACGGTCTCGGCGGCGTCGGACTTGTTCGTGCCGATCACCCCGGTCGGCCCGCGCTTGAGCCAGCCCGCGACGTACTCCCGCTCGCGGACCCGCCCGGCCTCGTTCGGCACGGTCATGGTCTCCATCGAGAACGGCACGTCCGGCAGCGGAACGCTCTGGTAGCCGACGGAGCGCAGCACCATCCCCACCGGCAGCGTCTCGAACTCGCCGGTGCCCTCCACGCGCCCCTCCGGCGTCAGGCGGGTGCGTTCGAGCCGCAGCCCCTCGACCCGGTCGGCGCCGAGGATCTCCACGGGACGCAGCCAGAAGCGCACGTCGAGGCGGCGCGGCCGGCCCTGCGGAGCCCGCTCGGACCACGACCGCAGCACCTCGATGTTGCCCCGCACCTGGCGCGGGTAGTCGCCGCCGAGGACGACCGCCTCCTCCGGGCGCACGCACACGTCGGCGTTGGCCAGCTCGCCCAGCTCGCGCAGCTCCTTGAGGGTGAACTTGGCGTGCTCCGGCCCCCGCCGGCCGATCATGTGGATGGCCTTGACCTGGCTGACGCGCAGGCGCTCCAGCACCTCGTGCGGCACGTCCGTCCCGCTCAGCTCGGCGGCCGTCTTGGCCAGGATCCGCACCACGTCCACGGCCACGTTGCCGACACCGATGACCGCCACCTCGGAGCTGTCGAGGGCGAACCGGCCGGCACCCACGTCGGGGTGGCCGCAGTACCAGTTCACGAAGTCGGTGGCCGCCACGCTGCCCGGCAGGTCCTCGCCGGGGATGCCGAGGCGCCGGTCCACCATCGCGCCCGTGGCGTACACGACGGCGTCGTAGGCGCTCAGGAGGTCGCTCACGGACACGTCGGCGCCGAGCGTGACACCGCCGAGGAAGCGCACCTGAGGCAGCTCCAGCACCCGCCGCAGGTAGCCGGCGATGGACTTGATCGAGGTGTGGTCGGGCGCGACGCCGTACCTGACCAGCCCGTACGGCGTGGGCAGCCGTTCGAGCACGTCGATCTCGACCGGCTCCGACGACTGCTTGACCAGGGCTTCGGCCGTGTAGATCCCCGCGGGACCCGATCCGATGACCGCCACGCGCAACGCCACGTCGCCTCCCTGCGACGGCGACTCCGCGGCACGGGCACGTCGTCCGGCCGGCATCGCCGCCTCGTGGCGATTGTTACCCGTGCGGGCGCCTATGACAGCCTCTTTTCGGGCTCGGAGTCCTCCCGTGTCGCGCGGGCCCGCAGGACCAGCTTGTCGATCTTGCCGTTGGCGTTGACGGGAAGGGCGTCCACCACGACGATCCGCTTCGGCACCTTGTAGTTGGACATGTTCTCCTTCGCCCAGGCCATCAGCGCCGCCGCGTCCACCTCGGCGCCGGGACGCGGCACGACGTACGCGCGGCCCGCCTCCCCGGAGACGGGGTCCGGCACCCCGACCACGGCGGCCTGCGCCAGCGAGCCCTCGCGCAGCAGCAGCGACTCGACCTCGGCGGGCGAGACGTTGAAGCCGTTGACGATGTAGAGCTCTTTCTTGCGGTCCACGATCGCGAGGTTCCCCGCCGCGTCGAGCACGCCGACGTCGCCCGTGTGCAGCCATCCGTCCGCGTCGACCACCTCGGCGGTCCGCTCCGGCTCGTCCCAGTAGCCGCGCATCACGCCGTAGCCGCGTTGCAGGATCTCCCCCCGCTCGCCGGCCGGGACGTCCTTGCCCGCGTCGTCCACGATCCTGACCTCGATGCCGGGCACCGTGCGCCCGGTGGTGGCGGCGACCACCTCGACCGGGTCGCCGGCCCGGGTCATGGAGACGACCGTGCCCTCCATCAGCCCGTAGGCGTTGATCACCCGTTCCACGCCGACCTGCTCGACCAGCCGGGTGATGAGCGACGGCGGCACGGCGGCGGCCCCGCAGATGGCCAGGCGCAGCGACGAGACGTCCCACGCGCCCCGGTCCAGCTCGTCCAGCAGCCGGTGGAACAGCGTGGGCGGCCCGGCCAGGACGCTGATCCGGCCGGAGGAGACGAGCTCCATCAGCCCGTCGGGTGTGAACACCGGGATCGGCAGCATCGTGGCGCGCCGCAGCACGCAGGCGAGCAGCCCCGCGTTCAGCCCGAAGCCGTGGCTGAACGGCGCGATGACCGGGTAGCGGTCGTCCTCGCGCAGGGTGACGATCTCGGCCCAGTCCCAGTAGCCGCGCAGCACCTGGGCGTGGTCCAGCATGACGCCCTTGGGTGTGCCGGTGGTGCCGGAGGTGGACATGATCTCGCACAGGTCGTCCGGCCGTACGGCCAGCGCCCGCTCCTCGGCGGCGTCCGGCGTGACCTCCTCGCCCCGTTCCCGCAGCTCCGGCGCCGTGAGCCGCCCGGGCCCGGGCGGGGAGGCGCCGGGATCGGGCCGGGAGGGGGCGGGGACCACCGCGTGGAGCAGGCCGGTGCCCGGCGGCAGGAGGTCCGCCAGGACCGTGCGCCCCGCCCCCTCGCCCGTGATCAGTACCCGGGCGCCGGCCTTGCGGATCATCGCCGCCGCCTCCAGCCCCTTGGCCCGGGAGGACAGCGGCACGATCACCGCCCCGGCGCACCAGACACCGAAGGCGTGGACCACCCAGGACGGATCGTTCACGCCCCACAGCGCGACCCGGTCGCCCGGCCCGACGCCGAGGGCCATCAGCCCTCGCGCCACCCGCGTGGCCTCGCCGAGCAGCTCGGCCATGCTCATGCGGGCGTCGCTCGCACGGGCCTCGCCGCCGGCCACGACGGTCGCGTCCGGGTGACGGGCGGCCTGGTCGCGCAGCATGCGGGGGATCGTCCCCCAGTCGGGCACCGGTTCCACGGCTCTCGCGCCTCCAGGAGGGGTCGGGTCACGAGCTGCTGGGGTGCTCGCCGGGGTCAGCTCACGAGCGCCCGGTCGCGGCCGAGGTGGTGACCGCGCAGGTCGCTCACCATGCCGGGGGAGGACGTCTCTGCGACCTCGGGGGCGATCTCCACCTTGAGCGTGATCGGCGTCAGCGCCCGCATGGACTCCTGGAGGCGCGAGCGCCACATCGGGTTGCCCACGAGGCTGGGCCGGTTGAACGTCACGGTCAGCACGGCCGCGTCGAGCGTGCCCTGCCTGGTGACGCCGAGCTCCCAGCGGGCCACCCCGTCGATCTTGGCGAGGGTCCGGCCTATGCGGGGCAGCGACAGCCACACCCCGCGGACGAGCACGTGGTCGCCCACGGTGTGCGCCGGCGCGGGAATCCCGTCCGCGCGGGAAGCCGCCGAAGCGCCGTCAGGGGGGCCGGGGCCGTCCGCCGGGACGCGTACCACCTGCCCGGTGCGCAGCACGGCGTCGCCGAGCGTCGAGTGGCCGGCCGGCGTGATCACCAGCTCGGCCGCGCCGGCGGCCTCCGGCAGCAACTCGTCCTTGCCGAGCGCGGCCGGCCGCAGCAGGCCGTCGGCGAGCGGCGTGAGCGGCTCGTCCTCCGACGCCCGCCAGGCCAGGGCGCCGCCGCTGAACGGGCTCGAGTACACCTCGTGGACCTCGGCGTCGAACTCGCCCGCGAGGTGGCCGAGGGTCCGCTTCGAGGCGATCTCGCCGGTGAGCACGATGTGGCGGAGCCCGAGGTCGAGCGGGTCGAGCAGGAACTCCAGGTGGAGCCGGGCCAGGAAGTCCATGGCGCCGGTGGGGGTGGCGACCAGCGTGGTGGCCCCGAGCGCCGACAGGGCGTGGTGCAGGCGCATCCGGCCGCGCGGTCCCACCGACGCCGCGGCGGCGGCCACCCGGGAGGCGGCCGAGGCCCACAGCGCGCCGGCCGGCTCGGTGCTGCTGGAGGACCAGCTCGACCAGGTGCGCGGCTTCCTCGACCTGGCCGCCGAGCGGGGCGTCGAGCTGGTGCTGCCGGTCGACGTGCTGGC
>NZ_JBFAIA010000092.1:0-32069 GCF_040654455.1 Nonomuraea sp. NPDC050691 | reverse complement strand
CGGCGGCCGGCGGCCTGCTGGGCGCGGTCGGCCAGGTAGCCGCCGTGGAGGCCGTTGCGGGCGACCTCCCGGCTGACCGTGGAGGTCGGCCTGCCGAGCCGCCTGGCGATCTCGGCGTATCCGAGCCCTTCGGCCAGCCAGGCCGCGATCCGGCGGCGCTCCTCGTGGGTCAGTCTGGCTCCGGGCATCGGCCGGCCTCCTGTGGTCGACGGGTCGGAGGGTCAGGGTCGCGTTCATCCACAGTACATTGCAACGAAGCTGAAAGGGTGAGTTGCATTACCTGGCAAGCCGGTTGCAACGATTGCTCGAATCTACCTGCGTAGATAGGGTCTATCGGGGTCGAACTCGTTGACGTCTCCTGAAACGCAATGTAGCTTTTCGTCACCCGGAAAGACCCGGGGACAGCGTCAGAGGAGGACACGACGATGCACGTGATGGCGATCTCCAGCGTTACCGACGAGGACGGGTTCTGGGCCGCGCTCAAGGAGGCGTACGGCCGGCTGCCCAAGGGCGCGAGGTGGGTCCTGGCCGTCGCCGCCACCGACGGAACCAAGGCGGTGAACGTCATCGTGCACGACTCGGTCGACGCCGTCAGGGACTTCTTCGAAGGGTGCGCCGGATCCTTCGCCGTCACGGAGTACGCCGAGGCCGACGCCGCCAACGCGGTCGGCCTCCCGAAGTAGCGCGAGGACGGCCCCGATGGCGAAGACATGGGACGTGGAACGGCTCCGGGGGCGCGTCACCGAACTCCTGGCCGAGTACCGGATCCCGAGCGCGGCGATCGGCGTGCTCCACGACGGACAGATCACCGCCCTCGCCGCCGGCGTCACGAACGTGCTGACGGGCGAGCCGGCGACCACCGGCACCCTCTACCAGTGCGGCTCCATGACCAAGACCTGGACCGCCCTCGCGTTCATGCAGCTCGTCGACGAGGGCAAGGCCGGGCTGGACGAGCCGGTGCGCGCCTACCTGCCCGGGTTCGAGGTCGCCGACCCCGAGACCGCCGCCCAGGTCACACCGCGTCACCTGCTCAACCACACCAACGGCATCGAGGAGGCCTACGGCGACCCCGGTGAGGGCGACGACGTGTACGCGCGCATGGTGGCGAACATCGCCGGCGCCCCCCAGGTCCACCCCCTGGGCCACACCCACGGCTACAGCGCGGCCCTCGGCTACGCGATCCTCGGCCGCGTCATGGAGGTGATCGACGGCAAGGGATGGGACGCCGTCATGCGGGACCGGCTCTTCGCCCCTCTGGGCCTGACCGCCACGAGCAGCCGGCACGAGGACGTGGACCGGGACCGGGCCGCGACGGGCCACATCGTCCGCACGCCGGACGAGGGGCCCGTCATCTCACCGCTGAGTCACCTGCCCCGCGCCTTCGGACCCGGGGGCAACCTCACCTCCACCGTCCACGACGTGCTCGCGATGGCGCACGTCCTCCTCAACGAGGGCAGGGCCGCCGACGGCACGCGGATCGTCTCGGCCACGGCGGTGCGGGAGATGATGACCTCCCGCGTCGCCGTGCCCGACCCGTACATGTTCGGGCCGGAGTGGGGCCTCGGGCTCATCGTGTGCGACTGGCACGGCGAGACCGTGTACGCGCACGACGGCAGCACCATCGGCCAGAACGCCCGCCTGCGGATCCTGCCCGGCTCCGGCATCGCCCTCACGATGCTGACCAACGGAGGGCCGCGCGAGAGCTTCTACAAGCACGTGTTCAACGAGATCCTGGCCGACCTGGGGGCGGTCACGATCCCGGGCCTGCCCGCGCCCGATCCGGGGCTGAGGCTCGACCTGTCCAGGTACGAGGGCGTCTACGAACGGCTCGGCTCCCGCTACGAGGTCCACGCCGAAGGCGGGCGGCTCCGCCTCACCCTCGTCCTCGACCCCATGAACGCCCGATTCGCCGGCAAGCCCGAACGGATCACCTATGACCTGCTCCCGGTGAGCGAGACGCACTTCCTGATGCCCTCGGACGATCCCCTTGAGGACACTCAGACCGTCGCGATCTACGACTTCCGGGACGGGTCCGCGCAGTACCTCCACACCAACTGCCGGGTGAATCCGCGGACCGGCGACGTGCGGGAGTGACCTTTACGGGTTTCCGCCATCGAAGTCGGCGGTTCGCCTCCATGGTGACCGCCCGGCCGGCCACCTAGCGTGAGCCGATGTGATCAGTCTCAGAGGATTGTGCAAGCGCTACGGCGACCGCACGGCCGTGGACGACTTGTCGCTGGAGGTCAGGCCCGGCGCGGTGACGGGGTTCCTCGGGCCGAACGGGGCCGGCAAGTCGACGACGATGCGCCTCATCCTGGGCCTCGACCGCCCCACGGCGGGCACGGCGCTGATCGGCGGCGTCCCGTACCACGAGATCAGGAACCCGCTGCGGACGGTCGGCGCGATGCTGGACGCGCGGGCGCTGCATCCCGGCAGGAGCGGGTACGCGCACCTGACGGCGCTGGCGCGCAGCAACGGCATCGCTCGCGGCCGGGTGGCGGAGGTCCTGGAGACGGTCGGCATGGCGGAGGCGGGACGCAAACGGGCCGGCGCGCTGTCGCTGGGCATGAGCCAGCGGCTCGGCATCGCCGCCGCGCTGCTGGGCGACCCCGAGGTGGTGATGTTCGACGAGCCCGTCAACGGCCTCGACCCCGAGGGCGTGCGCTGGGTGCGTCACCTGATGCGCTCGCTGGCCGGTGAGGGACGCACGGTGTTCGTCTCCAGCCACCTGATGAGCGAGATGCAGCTCACCGCCGACCACCTCGTCGTGATCGGCAAGGGCCGGCTCATCATGGACGCGCCACTGGCCGAGGTGATCGCCGGCAGCGCCCTGACGGCCGTGGCCGTCCGCACGCCGCACGCGGCAGACCTGTCCGTACGGCTCAGCGCCGCCGGAGTCACCGTGGAGCGCCGGGGCGAGAACGAGCTGGTCGCCACCGGCGCCACCATCGAGCGCGTCGGCGACCTCGCGTACGAGGCGGGCATCCGGCTGCACGAGCTGCGCACCCGCGAGGCCTCGCTGGAGCAGGCCTACCAGGAGCTGACCGCCGGCAGCGTGGAGTTCGCGACGAGGAAGGCGGGGGCGTGAGCATCGGGTACGCGAACGAGGGGGACGGGGACGTGAGCGTGGGGTACGCGACGAGGAAGGCGGGGGGCGTGGGCGCGGAGCTCGTCCTGCTGGGCCGGGCGACCGGCGCCGAGTGGGTGAAGCTGTGGTCGGTCCGTTCCACCTGGTGGTGCCTGGCCGGCGCGGCGGCGCTGATGGTGCTCGGCGCGCTGACGCTCGGCGCCGGCGAGGCCACCGAGCTGGCGCGCGCGGGCGCCGGGGAGGCGGTCGTCACGGCCGCCGACCCGGTCGTGTCGGCGTCGGCGCTCGTCCAGTTCGCGCTGGTCGCGATGGCGACGCTGGTGATCACCTCGGAGTACGCCTCGCGCGGCATCTGGGGCACGCTCCAGGCCGTGCCCGTTCGCGGCCGGGTGCTCGCCGCGAAGGCGCTGGTGGTGGCGCCGGTGACGGCCGTCGCCGGAGTGCTGTCAGGGGCGGCGGCGACCGCGGTCGTCTCCGCGGTGCTGTCCGCCGGTGTGTTCCGCGCCCGCGTGGTGCTGCCGCCGGCGGAGGTGGCGCTCGACCTGCTGCGCGTGGGCGTCTTCTTCGCCCTGGTGTCGGTGATGGCGATCGGCGTGGGCGCCGCCGTGCGCAGCGCCGCGGGTGCCCTGAGCGTGGTGTTCATGTTGCTCATGGGCGTGCCGATGATCCTGCTGATGACGGGCGCCCCGGTCGCGCTGGAGGCGTCGTTGCGCATGCCGCTGTTCGCCGGGCTCGCGTTCATGGACAGCGCCGACAACATCACCGGCGGCCCGATCCCGTACCCGCCGGGGGAGGGGCTGGCCTGGCTGCTGGCCTGGACGGCGGCGGCGCTGGTCGCGGGCCACGCGGTGCTGCGCCGGCGTGACGCCTAGACTGCCGCGGTGTCAGGTACCGCAATGTCAGGTCACCGGGTCGCGCGCACTCTGACCGGGGTGCTCGCGGGCGCCGCCCTCGGAATCGTGGAACTCGTCTTCCTCTGCGCGGCCGGTCCGGCCCGGCTGATCCCGGCCGCGCGGCCCGCCGCCGACCGGGTCCTGGCCCGGCTGGTCGCGCTGGAGCGGGCCCGGCTCGCCAGGTGGTTCGACCACGAGACGGAGGCGGCGGGCGGCGGTCACGGCTTCATCGCCGCCCGCGCCGCCCTGGGCGTCGTGGCGGGGTACGGGTTCGCGGCCGGGCTGTTCCTGGCCGGCCTGCTCTTCTCCGGCGCCCTGTGGGCCCTGGCCACCGGGCAGAGCGAGGCCGTGGCCGTGAACCTGCCCGGCGTGCGGCTGGTCACCGACAGCGGGGTCGTCGGGCTGGTCACCGCGGCCCTCCTGCTGATGTTGATCGCGCCCGCGACGCTCGTCGCCGGCGCCGCCGAGCGCCGCCTGGCCGGCCACTTCCTCGGGCCGGGCAGGCAGGAGCTGATGCGCAGGCGCATCGCCGAGCTGACCGCGACCCGTTCGGGCATCGTCCGGGCCGTGGACGACGAGCGGCGCAGGATCGAGCGCGACCTGCACGACGGCGTGCAGCAGCGGGGCGTGGCGCTGGCCATGCTGCTCGGCCGCGCCCGGCACGGCGCCGACCCCGCCAGGACCGGCGAACTGGTCGACCAGGCCTACACCGAGTCCCGCCGGCTCCTGGACGAGCTGCGCAGCGTCGCCTGGCGGATCTACCCGACCGCCCTGGACGAGCTGGGCCTGCGCGCCGCGCTCGCGGGCGTGGCCGAGCGAGCGGGCTTGCCGGTGACCGTACACTACGGGCTGGCCGCGCGGCCCGTGCGCGAGGTCGAGACGGCCCTGTACTTCATCGCCCGCGAGGCGATCACCAACGCGATCAAGCACGCGGGAGCGCACGACATCCTGGTCGTGCTGAGCGAGGACGAGGAGACGGTGAGCGTGGCGATCTCCGACGACGGCGCCGGCGGCGCCGACCCGGCGGGCGGCGGGCTGTCGGGCCTGGCCAGGCGGGTGCTGGCGCTGGACGGGACGTTCACCGTCGACAGCCCGCCGGGCGGCCCGACCAAGATCGCGGCGACGCTGCCCAAGGACGCGCCGTGCGGGTGATCCTGGCCGACGACTCGGTGCTGCTCCGCGAGGGCCTCGGCCGGCTGCTCGACGACGCCGGGCACGAGGTCGTCGCCTCCGTCGGTGACGCCGCGGCGCTGCTCGACGCCGTCGCCTCGCACCGTCCCGACGTGGCCGTGGTCGACGTGCGCATGCCGCCGACGCACACCGACGAGGGGCTGCGGG
Source organism: Nonomuraea sp. NPDC050691 (assembly GCF_040654455.1). Taxonomy (NCBI): domain Bacteria; kingdom Bacillati; phylum Actinomycetota; class Actinomycetes; order Streptosporangiales; family Streptosporangiaceae; genus Nonomuraea; species Nonomuraea sp. NPDC050691. Next base: position 26,750 of record NZ_JBFAIA010000092.1, on the reverse strand, counting down.
CGGCGCTGGAGATCCGCGAACTCCTCCCGGACGTCGGCGTGCTCGTCCTGTCCCAGTACGTGGAGAAGACCTACGCGGCGACCCTCCTCGGCGGCCGCACCGAGGGGCTCGGCTACCTGCTCAAGGACCGGGTCTCGGAGGTGGCCGACTTCCTGGACTCCCTCGAACGGGTACGCGCGGGCGGCACGGTCGTGGACCCCGAGGTGGTCCGCCAGCTCCTGGCCCGCACCACCCGCGCCGACCCGCTGAGCCGGCTGAGCCCGCGCGAGACGGAGGTGCTGCGGCACCTCGCCCAGGGCTACGTCAACACGGCGATCGCCGCCCGCCTGCACGTGTCGCTCAGCACGGTCGAGAAGCACATCAACGCCATCACCGACAAGCTCGACCTGCCGCGCGACCCCGGCTACAGCCGCCGCGTCCTGGCCATCCTGCGCTACCTCGACGCCTGACCGAGGCGACGACGGGTCGGGTCAGAGGGTCAGGACGAGCTTGCCGCGGGTGCGCCCTTCCTCGCCGCGCCGGTGCGCCTCGGCGGCCCGCTCCAGCGGGAGTGCGGCCTCCACCTCGACCGCGACGTCGCCCTGGTCGATGAGGCCGGCGATGTGGGCCAGCGCCGGCCCGTCGGGCTCGACCAGGAACGGCGTGGCGCGCACGCCCGCCGCCTCGGCCCGCTCGGCCAGCTCGGGCGACACCCCGGACGGGACCGCCACGAGCAGGCCGCCGGGCCGCAGCACGCGCAGCGAACGGGTGCCGGTGGCGTCGTGCCCGTCGCCCACCAGGTCGATGACCACGTCCACGTCGGCCACGACGTCCTCGAAGCGGGTCGTGGTGTAGTCGATCGTCTCCTCGGCGCCGAGCTTGCGCAGCCACTCGTGCTTGGCCGCGCGGGCCGTCGTGATGACGTGCGCGCCCAGGTGACGGGCGAACTGCACGGCCAGGTGGCCGACACCGCCGGCGCCGGCGTGGACCAGCACCCGCTGCCCGGAGTGGACGCCGGCCGTGTCGGTCAGGGCCTGCCAGGCGGTCAGGGCCGCCAGCGGCACGGCGGCGGCGCGCTCGTGGTCCAGGATGGCCGGCTTGCGGGCGAACTGGCGGGAGGGAGCGGTGACGTACTCGGCGTAGGCGCCGGCCGCGCGGGGGAACCACGGCATCCCGTACACCTCGTCGCCCGGCTTCCAGGTGGTCACGCCGAACCCGACCTCCTCCACCACGCCGGAGACGTCCCAGCCGAGGATGAACGGCGGCTGGCCGAGCACCCCGGCCATGCCGCCCCCGGAGCGGGTCTTCCAGTCCACGGGGTTGACGCCGGCGGCGCGCACCCGTACCAGGATCTCGGTGGGCAGCGGCTCGGGACGGGGGACGCGGACCGGCTCCAGCACCTCGGGACCGCCGAACGCGGACTGGCTGACGGCACGCATGGTGGGCGTCGACATGCTGCTTCTCCTCGCTTGATGGCTTGGTGCGACGATCCCGGAAGCTATCCGCAAGGTGGTAGTAACCCGCAAGGAGGATTACTATCTATTGGGTAGTAAGAGGGGAGCCCAAGCCGTGATCATGAAGTGCGCCACCGGCGAGCACGACCGCCACGACGTCTACTCGGCGCTCTGCCCCTGCCGCGACGTGCTCGACCTGCTGGCCAACAAGTGGTCGACGCTGGCCATCGGCGCCCTGGAGGACGGGCCGAGGCGGTTCGGCGAGCTGCAACGGCAGCTCCAGGGCGTCAGTCCCAAGGTGCTCACCCAGACGCTGCGGCGGCTGGAGGACGCGGGCTTCGTCGACCGGACCGTGTACCCGGCCGTGCCGCTGCACGTGGAGTACGCGCTGACCGAGCTGGGCCGCAGCGTGACCGTGCCGCTGGGCATGCTGCGCTCCTGGGTGGAGCAGCACCTCCACGAGATCCCCGCCCGGCCGTGAGGGCCGCGCCTCAGGCGGCGGGGCGGCAGACCGTGCCCGGCGCGGGAAGTCGCAGGCTGACGAGGTAGCGGTTGACGTGGGCGATCACGCAGGAGACGCCGCTGTTGTACAGGGCGTGCCCGTCGCCCTCGTACGGGACCGCGGACGACCCCGGCACCCGCCGCACGATGTCCTCGGCGAGGCCGAAGTCCGTCCGGGAGCCGACACCCAGGAAGGGTGGCAGTCCCTTGGCGGGCAGCGGCACGGGCGGGTTGGTGACGGGGGCCGGCCAGCCGGCGCAGCCGAGCGGGTGCCACAGCTCGACGCCGGCGAGGTTGGGGAGCAGCCGCTCCCCCTCGCGACGCGCCTTCCTGTACTCCTCGAAGTCGCGGTAGCCGATGCCGTCGAGGCAGTGGGTCATGTTCATCCCGGCGAACGACGGGACCTTCGCGCTGTCGGCGGCCTGCCGGACATAGCCGGCGAACCCGGAGGCGTCACCGCCGGCGGCCCGCTTGATCGCCTCCGCCAGCTGCGTCCATCGGGGGAACCCGGGCGCGGGGCCCGGCGAGACGACGCTGGGAACGGCGGCCTGCTTGAGATCGAACCCGCTGTAGGCCGCCCGGGGCGACTCCCCGTCGACCGGCACCGGGACGCGGTCGGCCCGGGCCACCAGCGCCCGCCAGACCGCGCCGACGTCCTGGCCGTGCAGCGCGCACGCGGCGGTCGCCGCGCACCAGGCGGCGAACCGGTCGAAGGACCTCTCGTGGGAGCGCATGCCGTGGGCGCGGTCCATGAACGGGCTGGCCGCGCCGTCCATCACCATCGCGCGGACGCGGCCGGGGAACAGCCGGGCGTAGGCGATGCCGGGCACGCCACCGTAGGAGGAGGCGATGAAGCTCAGCTGCTCCTCTCCCAGCGCGATCCGGATCGCCTCCATGTCCCGCGCCACCGAGGCCGAGTCCATGTGGTCGAAGTACTCCGGATCGGCGGCCCGGCATCGCTGCGCCGCCGCCCGGTTGCGCCGTCCCAGCGCGGCGTACTCGGCGCGGCTGCCGGGCAGAGTGATCCACGGCCCGGAGACCAGGCACTCGTACGGCAGGACGCCCTTGTCGATGGTGTTGCGGGGTTCGACCGTGACCACGTCGAAGCGCTCGCGCAGCTCGCTGAAGCTGCCCGCGTACCTGCTCAGATCCGTCACCCCGGAGGCGCCCGGCCCGCCGGGGATCGCGAACACCGCCCCGATCCGGCGCTCGACGCCGGTCGCGGGCAGCATGCCGACGGTCAGCCCGGCCTTCCGGCCCGACGGCTTGCCCCAGTCCACGGGCACCTCGATCGTGGCGCACCGCATCTGCTTGACGACCTCCTTGTCCGCGCAGCCCGTCCAGGCCAGGGATGACGGGGCGGATCGGGCCGAGCCGGACGCGGCGGCGGGAACCGCCGACACCGCGACCACGGCGGCCGTCCCCACGGCCAGCGCCCTGCTCCTGCGCCCCCTCGGCGCGATCACCGCCGCGCCGGCCGTCAGCGCCGCGAGCACGTACGCGACCAGCACCCCCGCCGCGACCGCGGGCGGCAGCAGCCCGCCGCCGGCCCCCGCGATCTGCGGCGGCAGGTTCTCGATCATGAACGAGCCGGCCTGCGCGCGCAGCGGCGAGGGAAGGGTCTTCGCCACCGTCGGCAGCGCCACGACGACCACGACGAGGACGACCAGGGCGCCCGGGGTGGAGCGGACGGCGGCCCCGACGCCGAGCCCGACCAGGGCGACCGCCGCCATCGACAGCCCTGCGGCGACCACCGAGGCGGGCACGCCCGGCTCCGACAGCGGAGTGCCCAGCGTCTGCCCGTCGCGCAGCAACTGGCCGGCCCGCTCACCGAGCACGGCCATCGCCGCCAGGTGCATGCCGAACGCCAGCACCTGACCCGCCACCAGCGACACCGCGGCCAGCCCCGGCACCTTGGCCAGCAGCAGGCGCTGCCGGCGCGGCACGGCCACCAGGCTCGTCTGGATCATCCCGGTGCCGTACTCCGAGGTGATCGCGAGGGCGCCCAGCGCGCCGAACACGAAGTACGCGACCGCGATGCCGTTGCCGACGCCGTCCCCGTTGCCCGGGAAGCCCATCCGTTGTTCGAGCGGCTGGTCGTCGAACCCGCGGCCGATCAGGAACGCCACCCCGCCGCTGGCCAGGACGGCCGCCACCGAGCAGGCCAGCAGGTAGAGGTTCGAGCGCAGCGAGCGGAGCTTCAGCCACTCCGAGGCGATCACGTCCCTCATCGGACGGCCTCCCGGACATCGCCGGAACCCGCCCCGGAACCCGCCCCGGAACCCGCCCCGGAGCCGGCCCAGGAGCCGGCCCAGGAGCCGGCACGGTACTCGGCGTCGTGCTCGGTGAGCCGTATGAACGCCTCCTCCAGGGACGTGCCGCGCGGGGACAGCTCGGCGAGCGGGATCCCCTCGGACAGCGCGAGCACCCCGATCCGGGCGGCGTCCAGGTCCCGCACCGACAGGGCGCCGTCGTCCTCGGTGACCACGCTCGCCCCGTGGGCGCGCAGAACGCCGGCGAGCCGCTCCGGACGGGGCGTGCGGACGAGCACGTCCCGCTGGAAGTGCCCGGCCAGGACGTCCATGGCGCTGTCGGCGATCAGCCGGCCCCGCCCGATGACGACGACGTGGTCCGCGGTGAGCGCCATCTCGTTCATCAGGTGGCTGGAGAGCAGCACGGTACGGCCCTCGGCCGCCAGCGAGCGCAACAGGTCGCGCAGCCAGCGGATGCCCTCCGGGTCCAGCCCGTTCAGCGGCTCGTCGAGCATCAGTACCCCCGGATCGCCGAGGAGCGCCGCGCCGATACCCAGACGCTGCCGCATGCCGAGCGAGAACCCGCCGATCCTGCGGCCGGCGACCCCGGACAGGCCGACCTGTCCGAGGACGGCGTCCACCCGGGCGCGGCCGATGCCGTTGCTGCGGGCCAGGCAGGCGAGATGCGCGTGCGCGCTGCGGCCCCCGTGCACCGCCCCGGCGTCGAGCAGCGCCCCCATCGACCGCATGGGCCTGGGCAGCGACGCGTAGGGGCGGCCGTTCACCAGCGCCTCGCCCGCGCTGGGCGGCTCCAGGCCCAGGACGGCGCGCATGGTGGTGGACTTGCCCGCGCCGTTCGGGCCGAGGAACCCGGTCACCAGCCCCGGTCTCACGGTGAAACTGAGGTCGTCGACGGCGACCTTGCCGCCGTATCTCATGGTCAGCCCGCTCACTTCGATCACGGTCTCCCCCATCGCTCGGTTGACGGCCGTCAGCCTTCCGGCCCGGCCGGCCGATCACGATGGGGGTGCGCCCACCACTGGGGACGGGCGTTCCCACCCCCGGTGGTGGGGCTGGGCCTACCGTCTCCGCGTCGCGGATCGGGCAGACTACTGCCCGTGATCAGGATTCGCCGCGCGTACGCCGGAGGGCCGCTGCTGTGATCGGGGTTCGCCGTCTGTGGGGCGCGGCCGGAGGGCTGCTGCTGTGATGGGGGTTCGTCGTCTGTGGGGCGCGGCCGGAGGGCTGCTGCTGAACGTCGCCACCGGGGTGGCCGCGCTGGCGCTGCTCGCCCTGCTGCTGGTCAGCCTCGCGCTGGTGCCGCCGGCCGGGCTCGGCCTGCCGCCGGCGGCCCGGGTGCTCGCGCTCGTCCGGTCGTTGGCCCTGCTCCAGCGCGCCTGGGCGGCCCGGACCCTCGACCCGGGCGGACTCGCGCCGTACCGGTGGCAAGCCGGCGAAGCCCGTCATGAGCCGTACGCGTGGCGCGCCGCACTGGAACCGAGGGCCGGGCTGCTCCCCGCGCTGCGCGACCCCGCCACCCGGCGGGAGCTCGCCTGGCTGGCCGTGCACGGCCTCACCTGGCCGGGCCCCGCCCTCGTCATCGGGGCGCTGGTGGCCGCCTTCGACTACGTCTTCTTCCGGGTACGCGTGGCCGAGTACGAGTCGGTGACCACCCTGGCCTTCAGCGTCTCCGTGGCGGCCATAGCGGCGATCACCCTCATGGCCGTCCCCCTGCTCCAGACCGTGCAGGCGCGGCTGACGGCGATGCTGCTCCTTCCGCACGCGACCCCGGCCGCGCGGATCAGGCAACTGACCGAGTCGCGGTCCGTGGTGGTCGACGCGCGGGCGGCGGAGCTGCGCCGGATCGAACGCGACCTGCACGACGGCGCCCAGGCCAAGCTCGTCGCGATCCGGATGAACCTGGGGCTGGCCCGCGGCGTCCGCGACCCGGACCAGGTGCGGCAGATGATCGACGAGGCGCGGGAGGTGGCCGGCCAGGCCCTGACCGACCTACGCGACCTCGTGCGCGGCATCCACCCGCCGGTGCTGGCCGACCGCGGCCTGGCCGGCGCGATCGAGGCCGCCGCCCTGCTGTGCCCGGCGCCGGTCGAGGTCGAGATCGACCTGCCGGGCCGCCTGGAGCCGCCGGTGGAGTCCGCGGCGTACTTCGCCACCGCCGAGGCGCTGACCAACGTGGCCAAGCACAGCGGCGCGTCCCGCGCGTGGCTGCGGGTGTCCCACGCGGGCGGCCTGCTCCGCGTGACGGTGCGCGACGACGGCCGCGGCGGCGCCGACCGGACCGCCGGCACCGGCATCCGCGGCATCGACCGGCGCCTGTCCGCCTTCGACGGGCGGCTCACCCTGCACAGCCCTCCCGGCGGCCCGACCGAACTCACCATGGAGCTCCCGTGCGCGTTGTCATAGCCGAAGACCTCGCCCTCCTCCGCGACGGCCTGATCCGCCTGCTCACGGCCCACGGCTTCGAGGTGGCCGAGGCCGTCGACAACGGCCCGATGCTGCTGGACGCCCTCACCCGCTGCCGCCCGGACGTGGCCGTGATCGACGTCCGGCTGCCGCCCGGCCACACCGACGAGGGGCTGCGCGCCGCGCTGGCGGCCCGCCGCCTGGTGCCGGGGCTGCCGGTGCTGATCCTGTCGCAGTACGTGGAGCAGCTGTACGCCCGCGAGCTGCTCTCCGACCGGTCCGGCGGGGTCGGCTACCTGCTGAAGGACCGGGTCGGCGACGTCGACCGGTTCGTGGACGCGGTGCGCCGGGTCGCGGCGGGCGGCACCGTGATGGACCCCGAGGTGATCGGGCAGCTCCTGACCCGCCGCAGCCGCGACGAGCCGCTGGGCGGGCTGACCCCGAGGGAGCGGGAGGTGCTGGCGCTGATGGCCGAGGGCCTGTCCAACCTGGCGATCGCCGCCCGCTTCCGGGTCACGGACAAGGCGGTCGGCAAGCACACGAACAACATCTTCGCCAAGCTCGGCCTGCCGCCGTCCGACGACCACAATCGGCGGGTGATGGCGGTGCTCGCCTACCTGCAGGCCGCGCCCCCGGCCGTCACAAGGTGACCGGCTCGGAACGGAGGCCCTGCCGCGCGGGACCCGGTCGCAGCCCCGGCGCCAGGCACGCGGTGACCAGGACCGAGGCCGCCGCCATCACCGACATGGCCAGAGCCGGAGAGGTGTACTGGGCGAGGGCCCCGGCCAGGGTGGCCCCCACGCCCTGCATGGTCATCATCGCCGAGGAGTTCAGCCCCAGCGCCTGTCCCCGCACGTCGGACGGGGTGAGGGCGACCAGGCGTTCCTGGAGCATGAGGCTCGCCGCGTACCCCACCGAGGCCACGGTGACGGCCACCGCCGCCAGTACCGGCGCCGGATGCAGGAAGAAGATCAGGTACGGCGCGGCGAGCAGGAACCGCAGCGGGGCGGCGAGCCGCTCCCTCCACCGCGCCGGGACGAACCGGCCCACCAGGACGTCCCCGGCCAGCATGCCGGCCGCGGCCAGGGCGAAGAGCAGCGCCGCGTGCCCGGGCGCGTACGGCACGAACAACGCCTCGCAGCCGACGATCAGCCCGTTCGGCACCCACAGGGCGAGGAAGACGTACCGGCGCGGCGCCGACGACCACAGCCGGACGTTGATGCGCCAGGTGGCGGCGACGGACGGCCGCCCGGAGGCGCGGGCCGGGCGGTGGCCCAGCCCGAAGTAGGCGATCAGCGCGGCGGCGAGGTCGAGCGCCGCCGCGGCGAGCAGGGTGCCCCGGGGCGTCAGAGTGGTCAGCAGCAGCCCGCCGAGCGCGAACCCGCAGATCTGCGTGATGCCCACCGACGCGTTGAGCACGGAGCGGCCGAGGACGTACGCCCGCTCGGGAAGGAGCTCGGTCAGCAGCCCCTGGCGCACCCCGCCGCCCAGCGAGGCGACCAGCCCGAGGCCGAAGAGCACCACGAAGATCGCCCACACAGGCAGGCCGGGGATCGCGAGGACGGCCGTGCCGAGGCCGAGGGCCGCGGCCAGCACGGTCAGCGCGGCGCGGGGCGGCAACCGGTCGGCCGCTGACATGAGCGCCGTCGCGCCGACCACCTGGGCGAAGGACGAGCCGAACATGCTCAGGGCCGAAAGGAGCGGCGAGCCGGTCGCGGCGTAGACGAGCGTGCCCAGAGCCAGGCCGCTCACCGTCGTGCCCATGGTCTTCGCGGCGGAGGAGGCGAACAACGGCACGAACTGCGGCACGCGAAAGAGATCCCCATACGTACGCATGCGTGAATCTCATCGGCCCCGCGACTCCCTTGCTATGGTTTCGCGAGGAGGCGAAACCATGGGCTGGTGGCAGGTCGACGCCGACACTCTCGCCGGGAGCCGGTTCGTGGTCTCCGCGCTCGCCGAGACCACCTCGGGGTTCCTCACCCTGGCCAAGGGAGCGGCCGCGCACCCGGGGGAGCGCGCCTGGCTGGACGCGCACCTGCCCGCCTACCGGAGCCGGCTGTCCGCCGACCCGATCACCGCGCTGTTCGTCCACGCCGCGCTCGGGCGTCACTGGATCGCCGACTTCCTCACCCCCACACCCGCCGGCGAAGGGGAGACGCCCTTCGACGACGAGCTCGAAGGCATCCGCGCGACCCCCGCCGAGGTCGTCCGGGCGGACCTCGCGGTCGCGCTGGGCGGGCCGCTCCCCGCCGCGCTGGAACGCCGCGACGACCTGGCCGGACGCGCAGCCGATCTCCTGGAATGGGTGTGGCGGGAGACCGTGCTGCCCAGCTGGCCGCGGCGCCGCAGGGTCATCGAGGCCGACATCGTCGCCAGGTCGGAACGGCTGAGCCAGGGCGGCTGGGCGGCGACGCTGGGCGGCATGCGGCCCGACATGCGCTGGCTGGGGGAGGGCCGGCTGCAGATCAACGCCCGCGACTACCCGCCCCGCGACCTGGCCGGCGCCCGGCTGCTGTTCGTGCCGGTGACCCCGAGCGCCGGCTGGGTGAGCTGGCAGCTGCCCCACCGGTACGCGGTGGCGTACCCGTGCTGGGGGCCGCTCGCCGGAGGCGATCCCCCGCCGCTGCCCGACGCGCTGGGCAGGCTGCTGGGCGGGGCCCGGGCGGGCGTTCTCGTCCTGCTCGACAGTCCCAAGAGCACGACCCAGCTCGTGGCGCTGACCGGCCAGGGGCTGGGGTCGGTGGGCCGGCATCTCAAGGTGCTGCTGGACGCCCGCCTGGTCCGGCGGCAACGCTCCGGCCGGTCCGTCCTCTACTCCCGGACCCTGCTGGGCGATGCCCTGATCGACAGCCAGGGGGAGGGGGACGGCTGAGGGGGCCTAGAGGACGGCCAGCTCGCCGTACGCGGACAAAGTCGAGGCCGGGTCGCCCGGCGCGCCCCGCAGGGTGGCGTCCAGGAAGGCGGCCGTGGCCGCCGCGGTGACACGCGGCCCGTCCTCCCGACCCCGCGAGCCGGCGAGCGCGGGCAGCGGCGGCAGGTAGAGCGGGGCGTCGGTGAAGGTCAGGTGCGCCGAACCGGGGACGGTGAGCCGGTAGCCGGTGGCCGTGCTGAGCCGTATCACCCGGGTGAGGCGGTCGACGTACTCGCGCTCCTGACCGGGCTCGACGTCGTGGACGAGCGCGAGCACGGGCTGGTGGAACGGCCGCGGCGCGGGGTCGCGGGGGAAGCCGTCCACGTCGATGACGGCGGCGAACCGGTGGTCCTGGCGGGCCGCCTGCAGGGCGGCGGCGCCCCCGAGCGAGTGACCGGTCACCGCGGCCCGGCGCGTGTCGAGCCGCCCGGCCAGCGGGCCCGGGAGCTCGCCGCGGTCGAGCCGGCCGAGCTGGGTGAGGGCGAAGCGGAGGTCCGCGGCCCGGACCGCGGTCCACGCGGCCGCCCGCCGCTCGTCCTCCGCCGGGTCGCCGGTGGCCGCGAGCCGGGTGCGGATCACCCGGCCGTCGTCGAGGGTGACGACGGCCGAGTCGTACGGGTGGTCGAGTGCCGCCACCACGTATCCCCGGCTGGCCAGGTCCTCGGCCCAGGCGGTGTTCTGGGTGCGTACCCCGCCGAGCCCCGGCGAGAACAGCACCACCGGGAAGCGCCCGCCGGCGGCCGGGGCGCCGGGTGTCGAGCGCGTGACGGCGAGCGGCACCTGGTCGAGCAGGAAGCCCGGCATGCCGAAGTAGCCGGCCAGGCCGCGGGCGACGGTGCGCGCCTCCCGCTCGGTGCGGCCGAGGTACCGCGCCCGGCCGGTGGGCCTGTTGGCGCCGCTCGCCGGGTACCAGAGCTGGACCACGACGGTGCGCCGGTCGCCGGCGTCGGCCGTGGCGGTCTCCGGGCGGTCGCCGTCGGTCCACTGCGTCACGGTGGTGCCGACGGCGTACGAGCCGGGCGGCTCGGGGAACACGGGCACGGGCAGCGCCCACGCCGCCACCGCCCCGGCGCAGCTCAAGGCCAGGGCCGCCGCCGCCCCCAACCGGCCGGCCCACCGCGCGGGCCGTCCGGCGCGCTGCCTGAGCAGCGGCGGGACGGTGAGGGCCAGCGCGAGGGCCCCGCCCGCGAGCACCGGTACGAGCTGCCAGCGGATGCCGGTCACGGCCAGCACGACCGCGGACACCGCGAAGACCGCCGCGCAGCCCAGCCCGACAGGCCGCCGCACGCGGTACGGGAGCAGGCGGGCCGCCACCGGCACGACGCCTGTGACCAGAGCCGTGAGCTCCATGGGGGACAGGCCCAGTATCACCACGTTCATCCGAACATCGTCGGAGAGCGGCCCCGGCCGGGGCATCGGCCCAATGTCCAGGGAAGCGTGCCACCCCGGTATGACCCGCACGCCCGCGCGTACGACCAGGGTGGCACTCCGCCGAGACCGGACGCGGACGCCTCGGCCGTCAGCCCGCCGCCGGCCGGTCGCGGGGCAGCGTCCCGAGGAACCCGTCCACCGCGCGCCGGAACGCCTCGGGCTGCTCCACCCACGGATGGTGCCCGCACCGTTCGATCACCACGATCTCGCCCGCCGGGAACAGCTTCGCCAGCGCGCGCACCGGGGCGACCCCGAGGCCGTAGTCCTGGGCCCCCGCGACGACCAGGACCGGGGCGGTGACGTCACCCAGCCGCGCCGCGAGGTCGGCAGGCGGGTCGGCGCTGAAGTAGGCCCTGTTCGCGGCATAGCTGTAGTGCGTGGTCGCGGCGTGGGCCCGCTCCTTCTCTCCCCAGGCGGCGTAGCCGAGCGGCGCCACCCGCTGCTGCCAGGCGTTGAACCCGGGGTCGTCCAGGGTGTCCGGTCCGGCGTCCCAGGCGGCCAGGGCGGCGTCGAACTCCGGCTCCCCGCGCCGCCGGTCGATCAGCTCCGGGGCGTCGGAGGGTTCGTCGACCAGGTAGGCGGCCGGCGGCGTGACCAGGACCATGCCGGCGAGCCGCCGCGGGAAGCGCGCCGCGTAGCTGATCGCCAGCCGGGTCCCGGCCGAATGGCCCAGCAGCAGCACGCGATCCAGGCCGAGGTGGGCGCGCAGGCGCTCGAAGTCCTCCGCCTGCCGCCAGTACGAGGCCGCCTCGGCGAGGCGGGGGAGCGGGGAGCGTCCCACGCCCCGCAGGTGGGGGACGACGAGGCGCCGGTGACCGCCCAGCCCGGCCAGGTCGCCCAGGTAGCGGGGGTGGGCGGCCGCGCCGCCGGCGAGCGCGACGACCGGCGCACTCGTGTCGCCGCCGGTGCCGTGCTCGGGGCCGTCGTGGTTGTCGTGGTCGTCGTAGAAGAGGGAGGCTCCGTCGGAGCCCATGAAGAACGGCATCGTTCGATCCCTTCGTCGGAAAAATCGGAAATCGGAGAAGGGGCGGCCCGGCCGCACGCCGGGCCACCCAGGGACGCCTCAACCAGGGGCGTCGCCAGGGCGCGTTGCCGGCTCAGCTCGCCGTCATGGCTCCGGCGCGGGGCGCCGATGTCACTGACGTCACCGATGGCACTGGCGTCACCGACGTCGCTGCGGAAGTGTCGTCGTCGGCGAGGTGCCGGACGAAGAAGCGCTCCGAGGCGTCCAGCTCGAACGCGGGCACGTCCAGGTGGCCGCCCTGGTCGGAATGCAGATCCGCCTCCCAGGAGGCGAACGCGTCGAACATGGCGAGCCCGGACGCGCGCGCCACCAGCTTTTCCTGTCCGGTTCGCGGCCGGTCACCGTGACCGGGCGTGCCGAGAGCCGCCACCGTGAGGCCGGGACCGGTCACGGAGGGGTGAGCGCAGGCCGCCATGCCCGGCGCCTTCTGGTGCCGCCCGCCGCCGTGGCCCGGCAGTACGAGAGGACGGGGATCAGGGGCGCCGTCCGGTGTCCAGAACACGCCGGAGACGTCGCAAGGGGTGAGGAGACGTTCCGAGACGCCGTCCGAGGACGTCTCCGAGATCAAACGCATGGATGTGGTGCCTTTCGGATGCCTCGCGGGCGCTCCGACGGTCACCTGCGTTCAGATGATCCGCACAGCCATGGGGGAGGGGAGCGCCCAGCCGGATACAGCGGTAATGGGTCTCACCTCCTCAGGTCGATCACAGCCGATCATGTGCATCGCGGACGCTATCAGACTCCTTCCACGCCCGGCCACCCCGGCTGTCGCCACGCAGTCACTTGCGTGGGATGAGCGTCGGTTGCCAGATCAGGGCGATCATCTCGCGGGCGTCCCGGCGTCCCGGCGTCCCGGCGTCCCGGCGTCCCGGAGGAGGACAGGGTAAGGCGCCTCCGGCGAGAGCGTCCCCTGGAAGCCGGAGACAGCCCGTTACCGCGCTTGGCGGCCGACCTGAGGACCCTGCGCAGGAAGATCGGCGCCCCCACCTGCCGCCGGCTCGCGCGGCGCGCCCAGGCGGAGGACGGCGGCGCGGTTCTTCGGCCGCGAACGGCTGACACGCACACCGCGGGCGACGCCTGTCAGACGCCTGACAGCGACATGGTTATCCCTGGCGTAGGGACGGCCGTCCGCCGGTGGTGTCAGCGTTCGATCATCCGCATCTGCTCCTCGTTGTGGTGCTCGCCGGCGGCCGGAGGAAGGGCGTCGAGCTTGGCGAGACGCCCGCCTCGTCGGCGACGGCCCGCACCTCGTCGGCGAGACGCAGGTTGCGCTGGAAGTTCTCGCCCATGAAGCGTGGGCTGGTCTTGCGCCAGTCGGTGTCGTCGAACTGCTCGGGTGAGTGGATCCGGCCGGTGAGGAAGCCGTGGCCGAGCGGCGAGTACGGCACGAAGCCGATGCCCAGTTCGCGCAGCGCCGGCAGAACTCGCTCCTCCACGTCGCGGGTCCACAGCGAGTACTCCGACCGCACCGCTCACCGGATGGACGGCGTGCGCCCGGCGGATCGTCTCGGGTCCGGCCTCGGACAGGCCGATGTGGCGGATCTTGCCCTGCCGTACCAGCTCGGCGAGGGCGCCGGCGGTGTCCTCGATGGGGGTCCGGGTCGACGCGATGCTGGTGGTACAGGTCGATGTGGTCGGTGCCGAGCCGCCTGAGTGAGCCCTCGACGGAGGCGCGGATGTTGGCCGGGCCGCTGTCGAGGTTTCCCGGGCCGCCGTTCGCGTGCGAGATCATGCCGAACTTGGTCGCCGTCACGACCTCGTCCCGTCGCCCCCGCAAGGCGCGGCCGACGAGCTCCTCGTTGACGTACGGGCCGTAGATCTCGGCGGTGTCGAGGAAAGTGACGCCCAGGTCCAGCGCTCGGTGGATGGTACGGACGGACTCGGCGTCGTCGCTGCCGGCGCCGGTGTAGCCGAAGGACATGCCCATCGTGCCCAGGCCGATGCGGGAGATGTCCAGGTCGCCCAGCGTGGTGTGCTTCATGGTCACCTCTCGGGAGCTCGTTCGATCATCACGGCGGCCCGCGCAGGAGCAGGGCGGTCGGCCAGAGGAGAAAGGCCCCTGCCCGCGGGTAAGAAGTGCCCCTGCCCACGATGCCTGTCGCCGCGCGCCGGGAGGCAGGGCGGGGGCTGTGCCGGGGAGCGCCGTTCGGGGGGTACGCCAGTGCCCTATCGGGCCGGCCGGGCGATCCCGACCTGGGGGAGCGGTGGTGTTGGGTGGCCTCTGTCGGGTTGGCCGGGCGATCCCGTCCTGGGGGTAGCGGCGGTTCTGGGGTACGTCAGGTCTCTGCCGGGCTGGCTGGGCCACCATGCCCTGCAGGTAGTGACGTCCGGAGGTGTGCCAGGGCTCCTGTCGGGCGGGGCCGGCCGCGCGGTCCCCGCAGGTAGGGGCGTTCGGGCAGACTCGGGGTGCGCCGGGCCGCCAGCCGGTGGCTCTCACGCACCTTGGCGCGGTCGCCCGCCAGCTGCGGCACGAGGACGCGAACGGGGGCAGGCGGTGGTGCCAGGCGCCGCCGCCCGATGCCCGGGGGCGGCGCGCTGTCGCCGTCGTCCAGGCTTTCCAGCAGGCCGAGTCCGGGCCCGAGACGCGCGGGTCATCGCGACCGGGACGGCATGGTTGAGGGCGATCACCGGGTTCGGCCCCATGCGCCTGAGAATTCCGAACCGGATGTGAGGATCTGCTGCCAGCCGGTGTCCTCGCCCCGCAGCGCCTGGACGTGCAGCGCGGCGATCGCCGCCGGGAGCTGGTAGGGGCCGAGAAGCGAGGCGGACACGGAGCCGGCCACGCGGGCGGTGCCCTCGTCGATCAGGGGAGTGTCCCAGCGGCTCCCACCCTGCTCGGCCATGAGGATGAGAACGCCGTCCGGAGCCGGTGCGGGCCACCCGGCGGGCGTCGGTTTGCAACGAAGCGTGAGGGGTGGCGATGGAACATGTCAGGTGACACCGACACTGCACACGTTCAGCCATGAACGAAAAGCGCGTGTGTCTGCGGCTAAGGCGGTCAGCTGTTCTCCCGCCTCCAGCAGGTCACGACGGAGGTTTCCCAGGGCGGCCAGCCATCGGTGCCCTCCTGCCCGGGGCGCGAGCCGTCAGGAGGTGGGTCTGATGCGTGAGTGCTGTGCCAGGAACCAGTCGGCGGCGATGTCGGTTTCCGTGATGCGCCCGATCAGCGCCAAGGCCGAGCTGATGCTCTCCGGATCCTCCACGGGATTGTCGAGGACGTCGTCATCGCTGATCTGGAAGCGCAGTCCGTCCATCAGGTGATCGAGTGCGTGCGGGTCGTCGCCGGACCGCTTCCAGTTCTCGGGCGAGAGCGGGTCGAAGGAGACGACCGTGCGGCCGTCGCGAGCGTAATCGAAGTAGGCGTTGCCGTTGATGTCCATGCGGAGGCCGAGGGCCTGACGGCCGCCTTCGGTGACGGAGCGCACGCCCTCGCCGTCAGCATGCGCCGGCACGACGCCGATCCAGCCGTTGACCTCGGCAACCCAAGTGGATTGGTCGTCGATGTTGTGATCGAGGATCTCGCTCAGGTAGCACGGGGTCCGGGTGGCGAGGTTCAGGCGGAAGCTTCGGGCGAGCGCTTCGAGGTCCAGGTCCTTGATCCACATGGCGCTGAATCCCAGTGCCCACAGGTCCATCTCGACATCGAGCCCCTCGGTGAAGATGGTCGCGACCAGAAGGTCGTGCAGGTAAGTCGGTGACTGCATGGCCGCCTCTCGAAGGAGGGGACATCCCACAGGACGCCCCGTACTGCGTGTCCGGACCGCGCCCATCGTGATCATCTGGGCTCGCCGCAGCAAGGATAAGCCTCACCCCGCCGGTCGGCCGAGTCTGGTGCGGGCAGGCGGTCGGGGTCGACATGATCGGCGAGATAGATCATGACCCCATCGAGGTGCGTCCCGAAGGCTGCGGCGACGAGTTTGGCGTCCATGGTCTTGACCAGGTCGATCAGGCGGGTGGAGCGAAGCATCCGCGGTGAGATACCAGCCGGAGCCAGGACATGGCTGACACAGGCGACGGAGGCCGGGCTCCGGCCCGCCTTGGTGCCCTTGGTGACTATCAGATGCGGGTTGCCTGTGTGCTGAGTCTCGCGGTGCGCCACGCACCGCTGCACGGCGCTCCAGCTGGCCGGATCCAGGGGCACGAGGTGGGGGCGTTGCCCGAGACGGATGGCGCGACCGGCCGGCTCGATGTCGTCCAGGCGCAGGTGGCGGACTTCGCTGCTGGAGGCGCCCTGCAGCAGGGCGAGGATGCCCAGCAGAGCCTCGTGCGGGTGGACAGCCGGGTCGGTGATCCATCTCCGGAAGAGGCGTCGCTGCTGGTCGAGGGTGAGGGTCTGGCCGATGAAGCCCTTGGCCGTCTTGGCCGACAGTCCGCCGGTGGGATCGATCAGGATCATCTTGTGGGTCTTGGCGAAGCGGAAGAACTGCCGGGCGATCCGCAGCCGCCAGGGCCGGTTCTTGGGCTGGGCGGCCAGGAACGCCTCGATGTCGTGCACGTCGACCAGGGCCCAGTCATGCTGTCCACGCGCGCTGACGTGCTGAGCCAGATCGCGCACGGTGGACAGCATGATGTCGAGGGTGACGTCGGCACGGGGCAGTGTCCCGGCCTGGCGGGCGCGCTCGCGGGAGCGCAGCAGGAAGGCGTTGAAGGCCTCCGCCGCAGGCCGCAGCGGCTCGGGGACGGCGTCGATCCGGCGGCGACGGCGGCCGGCGGCCAGTCGTTCGGCGTGATCGGTGGCCAGTGCCAGCCCGCGTTCGACGAAGAAGATCTCCAGCCCTCGGGCCAAAGGCCCCATCGAGCGGCCGGGCAGCCGGGCCCGCTCCAACAAGGCTTGGGGGTGGTTGGGGTGCTCGCCGCCCAGCAGCCGTCCCAACTGGCCGATCAGGACGCAGGCTCGGGCTGGCGAGTGACCGGCGGCCAGGTGGCCGATGAGGTCGCCCAGCCAGGCAGGCGGCAGTCAGTCAGCCGGGCGATGAGGTTCTCGCCGGCGACGAAGGGCCGTTCGATGCAGCAGGCCGAGCACGGGCCGTGGCCGGCATGCGGGCGCAGTCCCGGCACAGCGTTGCCTCAGGCGAGCGGACCGGATGCCCGCACTCGGTGCAGACGTGTGAGCACGTGATGTACCGGCCGGTGTCGGCCCGCAGCACCCGTTACTTGCCGCAGCCCGGGCAGGGGGCGTTGGCGGTCGCTTCGTCGAGCCGCTTGAGGCAGCGGCAGCAGTGCAGGCGGTCGATGATGCCGACCGGGCCGCCACAGTCCACACAGTCACGTTGCCGTTGGCCCATCGCCGCCCTCCCGCTCAGGTCACAGTGGCGGCATAGACCGGCCGCTGGAGGCGGCCTTGGGCTCGGTCGTCGGCTGCGGCGGGCGGGCTGTTCGACGGAGGTGGTGTCCACCTCGATCAGGTCGTCGGGGCTGCACTCCAGCGCCGTGCACAATGCGGCCAGGGTGCTGGTCACCGCCCGGCGATAGGCGTCTTCGTTGAAGGCGGCCGACGGCCGGACATAGCGCATCGTCGAGCTCACCGTCCAGTGTCCGAGTAGTTGCTGGATGGCCACCAGGTCCACGCCGCGCTCGTAGTTGTGGGTCGCGCACGTCCGGCGCAGCGCATGCGGGCTGAACCTTCCGGTTTCCGGCCGGCCCTCCAGGTGCATGAGATAGCGCAGCCGGTTACGGATGGTGCCGCGATGCAGCGCCCCGCCGGACTCATCGGCGAACAATACCGGCGAGTCGGGGAAGCGGCCGCGCACGTCATTGAGGAACCAGCGCAGCAACCAGCTCCAGCCCGTCCAGCATCGGCACCCACCGCGGCCGCGGTCCGGAGGCGCGGGCGCCCTTGCCGAAGCGGACATGCAGCTTGCCGAACGGGCCCCGGTTGCAGTGCACGTCCGGCCGGTCCAGCAGCGCGGCCTCCTCCGACCGCAGCCCAGCGTGATACAGGGTGCGAAACGGCGCATAATCCCGCGCCGCCGACGCGTACTTTCGGGCCGTGGCGATCCGGTCCTTGAGGAAGTCGAAGAAGCCGCTCACCCGCTCCGGCGTCGGCGGCGGCAGCGCTGCCGGTGAGTCGTCGCCGACATGCCGGGAGGCGTTGAACTCATTCACCGGGCAGACCAGCCGCACCCCGAACGCGGCCTCGATCTCGGCAGCCTTACGCACCTGCAGAAACCGGTGAAACCCCTTGAAGACAGGAACATGTGCCACTCCAGGTGGCTGGCGGCCAGCCCTGACACCGTCCGCCGGCGCCGCGGCCCGGCGCGTCCGTGTCCTGTGACACAGAACTCGGAGTTCGTGCCATCGAAGGTTGGATAGGTCTGAAAGCTTGTTGAGATCGCCGGAGCACGGTCTCATGGACCGCATACGAGAGGTATCGCCGAGGTGAGCGGGGCAGGTATGGAGGGACCCATCGAGAAGGCCAAGCTGTCCTATGAGCACGCTGTCTTCGTGGGCGATGTCGGTGAGCTGGCGGCGGCGGAGCGGGAGCTGGACAAGGTCGAAGCCGATCTCGCCTTGGCCCGGGGACGGATCTTGCGCGCGCGGTTCCTCGAGGACCGGCGCGAGGATCCGCGTGAGCTGGCGCTGTTCGAGCGTGCCACTCGCCTGTACCGGACGCTGGGCGATGCGGCGGGCGAGGCGGATTCGGTGTTCTGGGAGGGCTGTTTCCACCAGGTCGTACGGAGCGACCCCGACCGCGCCATTCCTCTCCTTGAGCAGTCGTACGACCTGGCCACGGCGGCGGGCGACCGATACACCCAGTCGGAAGCCCTCCGGCACCTGGGGATCGCCGACCATGCCGCAGGTCGGCTGGACGCCGCCCGGGAGCATTTGGAGGCATCGGTACGGCTACGCCGGGAGATCGGGCTGCTGGCCGGTGTCGCCGCCGACCAGGTAGGGCTGATCTACATCGCCGCCGCGCAAGGCCGACGGGACGACGCGGTGGTGCTGGCCGCAGAGGCGTACGCCACCGCCGAGGCATGCGGGGCCCGCCGCATCATGCGGCAGGTCGCGGAGGCGCGTACTCAGATCATGGCGCCGGACACCGATCATGACGAGACCCACGATCAGAGCGCGCCTTGAGCCGCTGACGCTGCGATGTCACAAGCTCAAGGTTCATTGTCACCAGACGGGCAGCGGCGAACACCCGCGCCGAGTACGGTCACCTGTCGCGAACATCGATCATGGTTTCGTGTCACCAACGCGGTCCGAACTCACGAACATTCGCGGCCACTTCTAGCGAACAAAACCAGGTCGGCAATGTGCTGGCAGAGACCGGCAGGAGAAGAGAACAGCACGGCGTGGTCCTGGCCGCCTCCATCGCCGAGGTCTGCGCACCTTCCGGATGGACCTCTGAGGGTCGGTCTGCGGTGAGTGGTTCCTCCGGAAGGACGCACGGACGTCGCGGACCAGCAGGTCAGCGGACCTTCCGGAAGAACGTCCGGACGTCGTCGACCAGCAGGTCGGGGGCCTCCATGGCGGCGAAGTGGCCGCCCCGGTCGAACTCCGACCAGTGGATCACGTTGTGCTCGCGCTCGGCGACACGCCGGATCCCGCCGTCGCCGGGGAAGACCGCGACCCCGTGCGGGACCTCCGAGCGTTCGACCGGCATCCCCCACTGTGCCGAGCCCTCCTTGTAGAGCCGGGCGGACGAGGCGGCGGTGCGGGTCAGCCAGTAGATCGTCACGTCGGTGAGCATCTGGTCCCGGTCGACCGCGTCCTCGGGCAGGTCGTGCGCGGGGTCGGTCCACTCCTTGAACTTCTCCACGATCCAGGCCAGCTGGGCGGCGGGGGAGTCGTGCAGGCCGAAGGCGACGGTCTGCGGCCGGGTGGCCTGGATGATCGCGTAGCCGGAGCGGTCGTGGTCGGCGTAGATCCGCATGCGGGCCTGCTCGGCCTCGGTGAGGCCCTCCGTCTCGGCCGGGTCGAACGTCGGGAAGCCGAGCGCGCCGTTGACGTGCACGCCGGCCACCCGGTCGGGGGCGACGCGGCCGAGCTCGGGGGAGATGACGGAGCCGCTGTCGCCGCCCTGGGCGCCGTAGCGCTCGTAGCCGAGGCGGCTCATCAGCTCGGCCCACGCGCGGGCGACCCGGCGCAGGTCCCAGCCGGTCTCGCGGGTGGGGCCGGAGAAGCCGAAGCCGGGGATGGACGGGGCGACGACGTGGAAGGCGTCGGCGGGGTCGCCGCCGTGGGCGCGGGGGTCGGTGAGCGGGCCGATGACCTTCATGAACTCGGCGACCGAGCCGGGCCAGCCGTGGGTGAGGATCAGCGGCAGCGCGTCCGGCTCGGGGGACCGCACGTGCAGGAAGTGGATGTTCTGGCCGTCGATCTCGGTGGTGAACTGCGGGTACGCGTTGAGCGCCGCCTCGTGCTCGCGCCAGTCGTACCCGGTACGCCAGTACTCGGCCAGCTGCCGCACGTACGAGACCGGGATGCCGTACGACCAGCCGACGCCGGGCAGCTCATCGGGCCAGAGGGTGCGCGCCAGCCGGTCGTGCAGGTCCTCGAGCGCGGACTGCGGGATGTCGATGCGGAACGGGCTGATCGCCGTGGTGAACGTCATGGAGAACACGCTAGAGGTGCGCTAGGACAGGCTCGGTCCTAGGAGTGGGGCATTCTGGAGAGCATGTTGGAGACATCGGCCCGGTTGCTCAGATTGCTCTCGCTCCTGCAGACCCACCGGGAGTGGTCGGGCGTGGAACTGGCGGAACGGCTAGGCGTGACCGGGCGGACCGTCCGCCGTGACGTCGGGCGGCTGCGCGAGCTCGGCTATCCCGTGCACGCCACCGCGGGCGCGCCCGGCTACCGGCTCGGCGCGGGCACGGACCTGCCGCCGCTCCTGCTGGACGACGACGAGGCGGTGGCGGTAGCGGTGGGGCTGCGGACGGCGGCCGGGGGCTCGGTGTCGGGGATCGAGGAGACCTCCGTACGGGCGCTGGCCAAGCTGGAACGGGTGCTGCCGTCCCGGCTGCGGCATCGCGTGCACGCGCTGCAGTCGATGACCGTGCCGATGGGGCGGGCGGGCTCGGCGGTGGACCCGGCGTCCCTGACCGCCATCGCCGCCGCCTGCCGCGACCACGAGACCCTGCGGTTCGACTACCGGGCGCACGACGGGCAGGAGAGCGTCCGCGCCGCCGAGCCGTACCGGCTGGTCCATTCGGGGCGGCACTGGTACCTGCTGGGCTGGGACACCAGCCGGGCCGACTGGCGCTCCTATCGGGTGGACCGCCTGAGCCTGCGGACGCCGAACGGGCCGCGGTTCGTCCCGCGCGACCCGCCCGACCCCGACCTGGCGGCCTACATGTCGCGGTCGATCTCCAGCGCGCCCTACCGATACCAGGGCCGCTTCACGATGCACGCGCCGGCCGAGGTCGTCGCCGAGCGCATGCCGGCCACGATCGGCACGGTCGAGCCGATCGACGAGCGGTCGTGCACGTTGTCCAGCGGCGCGAACGACCTCGACGAGCTCGCCGTCTGGGTCGCGTTGATGGACATCGACTTCGAGGTGCACGAGCCGCCCGAGCTCGTCGACCGCATGCGCGTCCTGTCCGCCCGCCTCGCCACCGCCGCCGGATCATCCGGGAACAGCGTGAAGCGCTCTCGAGGCTCGTCCTGAGCGCGGCTGCGTGGAAGAGCCGCCGGCTCCCCCGCCTCACGCGTTCCCGGTCCTCCACCAGCCAGGCGTGCAGACGTCGGCGGTGCTCAGGCCCTTGACGATCACCTCGTTGGAGACGAAGTCGTCGCCGGCGCCGGGCAGACAGCGCTCGGGCCAGATGATCCCCGAGGGCTGTCACCGCCGCCCGCCGGGCTCCCAGCTGTGCACCTCGATGTCCGCGTACCGGTCCGTGGTCAGGATGGCGCGTGCCGCGTCCGCGTCCGGCGCCCGGACCAGCGCCGCCGTGCTCAGCCAGGTGGTGCCGTCGTCGGACGACAGCGGCCCGTACGCGATCAGCTCGTCCCTGCCGGGCGGCACGACGAGGTCGGCGGCCTCCCCTGAGCCGAGGCCGAGCACCAGGTACCGGTTGCCGCCCTCCCGGCCGCCGGGGAAATCCCACATGGTGCGCCCCAGCGCGTTGCGCCACCGCCGCAGCAGCACGTCCCGGTAGGCGCCGGCCTGGTAGTTCGGCTCGTCGAAGGCGAACGCGCGGGCGGCGACGGGATCGGGGAGGTCGACGATGTGCACGCTGCCGGTGGGGGTCTCGCCGTCGTCGGCGAAGGTCGGGCCCCGGGCGATCAGCTCCTTCGCGTACCGGTCCATGTAGGACCAATGCTCTTCCCGCAGCTCGTCGCGCAGTGCCAGGGAGCCGGGCCGGTCACGGTGGTAGCAGAAGAACTCCATGGCCAAAGTGTTCACCCACCGGCGGATCACCGCGCACGAGGTGCCCCGAAAGGGATCACGGGCGAGTCACCGGACGACGGCGCGGGTGAGGAGGGGCTGCAGGGCGTCCTGCTCCTCGGGCGTCAGCGGGACCGTGCTGGTTCTCCTCGGTGCCAGGCTCGAGAGCGGCGGTACGAGACCGGACGAGCCTCGACGGCCCGACCCCGGGCCCGCTCACAGCAACCGCGCCGCGAGCTCCTCCCATGGGCGCAGCGGCGGCTCGTCCGGTGCGGTCGTCAGCACGTGCAGGCTGACGTGATCCGCTCCGGCGTCGAGATGCTCCCCGACCCGCCGGACGATCTCCTCGGTCCCGCCGGTGGCCACCAGGGCGTCGACCAGCGGGTCAGCGAGGGATTCGGCGTCGTCGAACCCCAGGTCGCGTAGCAGGGCGAGCCGGTTGGGCAGTGCGGCGGCCGCGTGGGCACGGGCCAGCTCGGCCGCGCGGGCGCGAGACGGGTCCAGGACGACGAGCTGGGTGACCGCCAGCAGCGCCCGCGGCCCGAGCAGGCTCCTGGCGCGGCGCGTGTGCTCGACCGGCATGCCCAGCGGGTGGGCGCCCCACGCGCGCTCGGCGGCGAGCCGGAGCATCCTCGGACCCAGCGCGGCCAGGACCCGAGGCGCCGCGGGGACCGGCGGGCCGAACGGGGCGGTGTCCATCGCGTCCAGGTAGGCGCGCATGGTCGCCACCGGTGGGCCGAACCGGTGGCCGCGCACGTCGGTGACCAGAGCGGGATGACTGACGCCGAGGCCGAGCAGGAACCGGCCGGCGAACGCCTCGGCGAGGGTGCGCTGCGCGGCCGCGGTACTGATCGCGTCGCGGGCGTAGATGCTCGCGGTGCCGGTGGCGACGACCGTCCGCCGGGTGGCCGACAGCAGCAGGGCGGCCTGGGTCATGGCCTCGCGGCCGGTCGTCTCGGGAAACCACAGGGCCGGGTAGCCGAGGTCCTCGACGGCGGCGGCCGCCCGGCGCAGGGCGGGGGCGGGCCAGCGGTCCGCCTCGCCCGCCCAGACGCCGACCCGTCCGAGGCCGAGCGCACTCATCGGTCCTGCTCTGCGACGCCCCGGGTGGCCAGGAAGCCGGTGACCTGGGCGGCTCCGGTCCGTTCCAGCCAGGTGCGCAGGTCCATCAGGCCCGGGTGCAGCGCGCGGGTGAAGGCGACGTCGGCGCGGTAGCCGCGTTCGTTGAGCCAGGTGTAGGCGTAGGCGAACTCCTCGCTGATCCGGGCGATCGCCTCGATCGGGATCTGGACGTACGGCAGCGGCCGGCCGACGGCCTCGGAGACGGCCGCGGCGATCCGCACCGGGGTCAGTTCGTCCCCCGCCAGGTCCACCGCGCGGCCGATCCACTCGCCAGGGCGGGCGAAGGCCAGCGCAGCGAAGACGCCGACGTCGTCGACGGCCATGATCTGCTGGGGTACGCCGGCGGCGAACGGGGTGGCCACGGCGCCGTCGCGCAGGTGGTAGGCGCCGGTGTAGTTCTCCATGAAGGAGACCGGGCGCAGGAAGGTCGCGGGCAGGCCCAGGCGGGTGATGTGCTGTTCGATCCGCCACTTGTTGATCGTGTTCTGCGGCAGCTTCTCGGTGTCGTGCCGGCCGGCGCCGGCGAGGGAGGCGTAGACCAGGTGCCGCACACCGGCGGCATGCGCCGCGTCGGCGACGTTGCGGCCCCAGCGGACCTCGTCCTCGGCGGAGAAGCCCGCCGGGGTGCCCGGCGAGCCGACGGTGGGCTGCACGCTGAACAGGCCGTGGGCGCCTTCGGCCACGGCTATGAGCGAGGCGGTGTCGTCCATCTCGGCGCTGACGAGCTCGGCTCCCGCCCGCGCCAGCGCCCGGGCCGCCGCGGCGTCCGGGTCGCGCGTCACCGCTCGTACCCGCCAGCCGCCGGCCAGCAACCGCGCCGTCACGGCCCGGCCCTGCAGGCCGGTCGCACCCACCACCACGATGGTCTTCACGATGTGTCTCCAATTCGTAGGCATGCGGCGGCCACCCCGCTAAGTGGGGTGGCCCTCCGGTTCTGAGTGAGTACGATATGGAGGGCCACCCCGTTTACGCAAGCTCGTCGGAGACCCGCATGCCGCACGACCTGGCCCCCGACGCTTGAGGATGCGCTGAGGTGCTCGGATCTCACATGGACGCCGCCGCAGCCAGGGAGTTTCGGCTTCCGCGCGGATGCCGCGGTTCACGCCCCAGCCGCGGGTCCACACCCCGGACATCCCGGACATCCTGGGCATGCCCAGGCCCGACGAGCGGCGCGTGAGCCCTCAGCCGTCTCCGCGAGACAGGGCGGATCGGCCGTCTCCCCGAGACAGGGCGGCGAGGTGGGCGGAGACCGGGCCGACGGTCAGGACCCCGCTTCCGGCCCCCGCCAGCTCGTTCTTCGCGGGCAGGAGGGCGGCGTGGGCGCGTTCCATCGTCTCCCGGTCGCCGAGCGCGACGGCCGCACGGGCCGTCAGGCACCACAGGGCCTCCAGCAGCAGGTCGCCCGGTGGTTCCGGCGCCGCGCGCAGCGCCGCGGCGGCAAGGGCGTGACGGCCCTGGGCCAGCAGCACCAGCGGCCTGACCCAGGGTTCGTACGGTCCCCAGTCGATGTCCTCGTCGGTCGGGGCCGGCCGGCCGTCCCGTACGCGCAGGCAGAGCAGCGCGAGCGGCAGCAGGCCGCGTTCCATGCCGGGCATGCCGGCGCCTTCCAGCCGCGCCGCGGCGTCCCGGTAGGCCGCCTCCACCTCCGTGGCGGCCGCCGGTGTTCCGCCACCAGGGGCGCCCGGTGGGTGATCGCGCTCCTCGCTCGGCGGGTGACCGGTGGCGGCGAGGCGCAGCGCCCGGTACCACTGCGTGAACACCCCCACCAACGGCAGCTCGTGGCGTTCCGCCAGCCGGTCGGCCGCCGCCGCGTGCTGGTCGGCCGTGCGGAAGTCCGCGAGCGCGCCACGCGCCTGGAGGCGGATGAGGTGCCCCAGTACCTCCGAGGTGACCAGGCCGTGCCGGGCCGACAGGGAGACCAGCTCGGCGCCGATGCGGTCACGCTGATCCGCCAGGCCGGCGCGGCCGAAACTCTGCATGAAGGCGCCGTTGAGGGCGAACGCCAGCAGGGCCGGGTCGTCGAGGCGCCGCGCGAGCTCCTCCGCCTCCCGAGCGGCCTCCCGAGCGGCCTCCCGAGCGGCCTCCCGAGCGGCCTCCCGAGCGGCCTCCCGAGCGGCCTCCCGAGCGGCCTCTCGTCCGTGTGCGGGGCGGTCTCCGGACGCATCCCCTGTCGAAGGGCCGCCGCCGCGCGACTCCAGTGCGATCGTGGTCAGCAGTCGTACCCGCGCCGCCTCGTGGCCGTCCGGCGGGAGTGCGGCCAGGGCGCGTTCAGCCGCCGCCAGAATCTGCGCCGTCTGCTCGGGGTCGTCGACGCGGGTCCAGATCGCCGGGACGTCGTACGCGCCGATCACGCGGGCGGTCAGCTCGGGATCGCCCAGTTCCTCGGCCGCCTGGACGGCCGCGACGCGGTGCCGGCGGGCCGCCTCCAGGCCGCCGCCCCCGGTGACCGCGAGGTTGCGCAGCAGGCCCATCGTGGACTCCAGCCGCGCCCGGGCGCCGGACGGCACAGCGCTGTCGTACATCGCCGCCGCCTCGGCCCACACCCGCCCGGCCGACCGCGCGTCGTCCGGCGTCTGCGGCGGCTCCCCGTCCATGACCTGTCCCGGTCCGGAGGGCCGCCCATCGTCCGGCGCCTGTGCGGGCCCCCCACCCGTGACCTGTCCCGGCCCGGGGGCGGGGTCGAGGTGGGGAGCCTGGTGGAGGATGTCGGTCTCCAGGCGGCGCAGCGCGGGTCCCGGGTCCACGCCGAGTTGCTCCACCAGGAGCGACCGGGCCCGTCTCAGCACCGCCAGCGCGTCCCCCTGCCGCCCGGCCCGGTACAGGGCGAGGGCCAGCAGCCGCCAAGCCTCCTCGCGCCAGGGATGCTCCGCCGCGTGCGCGTCCAGGTCGGGCACCGTCTGCGCCGGCCGGCCGAGGGCGAGCAGCGCCGCCGCCCGCCGCTCCACGGCGTGCAGCCGTAGCTCGGCCAGGCGGGAGCGCTCCGCCCGCGCCCAGTGCTCGCCCGCGAAGTCCGCGTACGCGGGACCGCGCCACCACCCCAGCGCCTCCTCCAGGCGGGCCAGCTCGTCGGCCGGTGACGTCGTCGCGGGCCCGGCTACCGCCCGCTCGAAGCGCCAGGCGTCCACGGCGTACGGCTCGGCGCGCAGCGCGTACCCCGGGCCCTCCGTGACCAGCAGCCGGGCGGGGGACCGGGGCGGGCGCGACGACCTCCACAGGCTGGCCGACGCGCAGGGAGCGGTGTACGAGCCGGGGAACGGTGACATCCGCCCCGCCCGTGCCCTTCCGCTGTCGCCGCCGCACGGTACCCGCCTCGCACCTT
>NZ_JBFAIA010000091.1:0-32075 GCF_040654455.1 Nonomuraea sp. NPDC050691 | reverse complement strand
CCTGCCCCCGGGCGGGCCCAAGCGCGCCACCATCACCCGGGTCAGCGAGGTGCTCGCCGATCCGCCGCAGCGACGAGCGCTCCATGCGCCACCACGCCGACAGCAGCACCCGCAGCCGCGCCGCGCCCTCGTCGAGCCGCCACCGGTCGAAGCGCTCGGTCGGCACCATGCCGCCCGCCTGCTCGTCCCAGGCCAGCAGCCGGGCCACCGCGCAGATCTCCAGCAGCAGCCGGGTCTCGTCCTCGTCGCAGCCGGTCTCCTTGGCCACGCGGCGCACCTCGCGCACGCCCACGCCGCCGGTCTTCAGCAGCGGCAGCGGCGTCTTGGAGGTGTTGTCGAGCAGGGCCGCGCACCGCTCGACCACGTGCGGCGCGGCCAGCGTCATCAGGTGGTCGACCTCTTCGGGGTCGATGGGGATGGTGGCCACCTCGGGCGGCTCGGGCGTGAACGGCGGGTGGTGGGCGGGGCCGCGCAGGCACAGCGCCACCTCGCGCGGCATCTCGGCCACGTGCCAGCTCGGCCGGTAGAGCAGGCCGTGGTCGGCGCACCACTTCTCGGCGGTGCCCGGCACGACGAACCGGTGGCCGTCGACGTCGCGGACGGGGCCGTTCCAGGCGAACGCGTCCAGCAGCTCGCGCGTGCCCTCGGGGGCGTGGCGCAGGAGCGCCGCCACGTGCGCCGGATCGGCGAGCACCTCGCTGACCCGGGTGATCGTGGCGCGCTTGGGCCCGCCCGGGGGCAGGCCGAGGCGGCGGGCCAGGGCGCGCAGGGTGTCGAGGCTGATGGTCCAGGAGTTGAGGTAGTGGTCGAGCGGCTCGCCGAGCCCCAGCGGGGCGGGCCACCATCGGGACACGGCCTCGGCCAGATGGATCACGCCGTCGGTGTCGGGCCAGGCCAGCGCGTGGTCGTGCAGCCGGCCGAGCCAGGGCGTCACCTCCGGGAGCGGCACACCGAGGAACTCCGCGACCCGCTCGGGCGTGGGACGGCGGACCACCAGGCACGCCTGGGCCAGCTCCAGGCAGGGCAGCGGCAGGCCGCGCAGCGCCTCCATGACGGCGAAGCCGTTGCACAGCCGCTGGGCGAGCGTGTCGAGCCGCCGCGGCCAGGGCGCGGCGATGGCGTCGGGCCGGTTGGCGAGAATGCGGCCGAGCCGGTCTTCGTCGAGTGTCCGCAGCCAGCCGAGCAGGTGATCATCCATCGGTCAGCACTCTCAGGGGTCGCGCGCGGGACTCACCGTGAGCCATGAGCATCCACGGTAGTGCAGATCACCCCCGGTCAGGTGAGGACTGCCCAGACGATCTTCCCTTGTGGTGCGAGCGCCGACCAGCCCCAGCGGAGACTGAGGGATTCGACGATGTGCAGCCCCAGCCCGCCGGCGTCGAGGGGGCCGGGATAGCGCAGCTCCGGGACTCCGGAGGCCGGGTCGGTGAAGGCGCTGGTGACGAGCGGCCCGCGGCGTACGAGCGACATGTGCACGGGCGGGCGGGTGCCGGGATCGGAGACGTGCAGGCCGTGGCGGAGCGCGTTGGTCGCCAGCTCGGAGACGACGAGCTCCATGTTCTCCGTGAGTTCTTCCAGCTTCCAGCCGCTCAGCGCCCCCATGGCGAAGGCGCGGGCGGCGTGCACGGAGGACGGTGTGGGGGGAAGGACGAACGTGGCGCTCGCGGAGGGGCCGGAAGCCAGCAGGTCGCGCGCCGCCTCCGGCCACCAGCCGACGGGGGGCCACCAGTCGAACGTGGTCCATTGGCCGGGAGCCAGGGTGGGTTGCACATAGATCATGATGCGGCAAACTCTCGTGCAGGTGCAAGGGCGAATGCACGTGCAGAGGGTCCGTGCAGGCGCTACGGTTTCCCTCAAATGGTCAAACCGGCGTGAAAGGGGATCTTGGCCGCGGTTGATGATCTTTCGACCGTGAAGTGACAGACTAGGTGTCAAGGAAACGACCAAGGAGCAGCGCGTGTCCATTGATCCGCCGGGTTCTGGTTCGACCGTCAGGCGCATCATGCTCGGAGCCAGCCTCCGGCGCCTCCGCGAGGCCAGCGAGCTCACCAGGGACCAGGCCGGATTCCACATCAGGGCGTCCGAGTCCAAGATCAGCCGGATGGAGCTCGGGCGCGTCGGATTCAAGACACGTGACGTCGAGGACCTGCTCACCCTGTACGGCGTCGTCGACGACGCCGAACGCCGTGCACTGCTGGAGATGGTCCGCGAGGCCAACACCCCAGGGTGGTGGCACAAGTACTCCGCCGTGCTGCCCTCATGGTTCACCACCTATGTCGGGCTGGAGGAGGCCGCGAGCGTGATCCGCACCTATGAGGTGCAGTTCGTGCCCGGCCTGCTGCAGACGGCGGCGTACGCGCGCGCGGTCTTCCAGCTCGGCAACCCCGAGGCGAGCCCCGCGGAGATAGAACGCCGCGTGCATCTGCGCATGCAGCGGCAGGAGCGTTTCACCCAGAAGGACGGGCCGCGTCTGTGGGCCGTCATCGACGAGGCGACGCTCAAGCGGACCATCGGCGGGCGGGAGGTCATGGCCGAGCAGCTCCAGCACCTGCTGGAAGTGGCCGCACTGCCCAATATCACCCTTCAGGTGATGCCCTTCAGATACGGTATGCACGCGGCTGAAGGTGGCGCGTTCAGCATCTTGCGGTTTCCCGAGTCCGATTTGTCGGACGTTGTCTATGTCGAGCAGCTCTGGGGTGCCCTATACCTGGACAAGCGTGAGGACATCGACCCGTACCTCACGGCCATGGAGCAGTTATGCGTGGAGAGCACCACGCCCGGGGGCACCGTCGAGCTCATCGGCGGTCTTCTCAGAAAGATGTAGATGAAGCAGACCTACAACGGCATGCCCGCGACCGACCTCAAGCAGGTCGCCTGGCGCAAGAGCCGCTACAGCAACTCGCAGGGCAACTGCGTGGAGCTCGCCCAGCTCCCCGACGGTGGCGTCGCGGTGCGCAACTCGCGCTTCCCCGACGGGCCGGCCCTGATCTACACCCGTGACGAGATCCGGGCCCTCGTGCTCGGGGTCAAGGACGGGGAGTTCGACGGCCTCCTCGTCTGACGCCCTCCTCATCTGACCGGCGCCCGCACGGGCCTCGCGTCCGGCGGCCCTCCCTGGACGGCGTAACCGCGTGTTAACCTCCGGCGTGCCCGCTTAACGGCGGCGCGCCGGGGGCGTAACGGCCCCGCCCCGCGAAGGGGGCAGGATGCGGTCCATGCTCGACCAGATGACCCTCTATCCGATCGCCGACGACGTGCTGTTCGCGCCCGGCGGCAAGGTCGTGATCCGCACGTACGGCGTCGCGCCGGCGGAGTCCGGCAGCGTTTCGTACCGCACCTGGGTGACCGGCCTGCGCGACCAGCCCCGCTACTGGCACTGGGGCCACTTCGAGGACGCCACGTCCGGCCACCGCCAGGTGCTGGAGTGGCTGACCGGCCGGGGGCCGCAGCCCGCCCAGGCGCTCTCCTGACCCTGCCCGTCCCTCGTCCGTCCCCTGCCCGCGCCTGCTGTGGCCGTGTTACGCTCGCGCCTGAGCCGAGCAATCGCTTGGTCGCCTGAGGTCGAGGAGACGTGGTGCGCCGGGCCATCTACCTGATCGAAGAGGTCGACTTCCGCCCCATGAACTCCCGGAAACCCCTGGAGTACCTCACCTGGCTCACCCGCTACAAACGCGAGGACGAGACCCTCGACCGCCCCACCCTGACCTCCGGCACGTCCATCAGGTCCCGCGACATCGACCTGGCCGGAGTCTTCTACGCCGTCGGCATCACCGGGCATCCCCAGTTCAAGGCCGTCACGCTGTGGGAGTGCCACGGCGGCTGGGACGGCGGCTGGCGGCAGATGATGAACATCTACCGCGGCGTGGACGACCGCCTCTTCCTGTCGGACATCGACGACCTGCGCTTCTCCGCCTTCTCCCGCCCGCTCGGCGCCGTGCCCGGCACGCCGTCGCTGGCCGACGTCGGGCGCTCCGAGTTCTACCTGTTCGAGAGCGCCCGGGTGCGGCCCGGCGCCGCCCTCGACTACCTGGAGGCCGTGCGCACCGAGCGGGCGCCGCTGATGGCCGAGCACGGGCACGAGCTGGTCGGCCTGTACGAGGTGCTGTTCTGCGACACCGAGGCCGTCACGATCTGGGGCGTCTCCCTGGACGACCATCTGCGCACCCAGCGCGCCCGCGACGCCGCCCTCGGCCTCGACGACGAGGTGGAGCCCGACGACCGGCTGCTCGGCTGGGCCAAGCGGGCCCGCGACCACCTCGACGGGCCGTGGCGCGAGACGCTGCTCGCGCCGTTCCCCGGCAGCCGGCTGTCACCTGGCTCGCCGCCTGGCTCAGCGATGCACGCGGGCTGACTCAGGAAGGGGTGACGGGGGCGTTCCACGTGACGACGACCGGCTCGGCGTGCTCGAAGCCGAGCCGCGAGTAGGTGCCCGTCTCCAGCTTGAACAGCCTGCCGTCCCGCGGCGGCAGCCCCAGCCACCGGGCCGCGATCACGCGCAGCATGTGGCCGTGGGCCACGAGCGCCACGCGGCCCTCGGCCGCCCTGGCGCGGGCGATCACCCGGTCGGCGCGCGCCCCCACCTGCTCCACCGTCTCACCGGGATGCTCGGCGTCGCCGGGGGTCACGCCGTCGCGCCACAGGTACCAGCCGGGCCGGTCCTCGCGGATGGCGGGCGTGGTCACGCCCTCGTAGCCGCCGTAGTCCCACTCCCACAGGTCGGGGTCCACCTCGTACGCGGTCAGCCCGGCCAGCTCCGCCGTGCGGCGGGCGCGCTGCGGCGGCGAGACGAGCACGAGGTCGAACGTGCACTCCTTGACCAGCGGGGCGAGCGCCCGCGCCTGCTCCTCCCCGTGGGGCGTCAGCGGCACGTCGGTGCGGCCGGTGTGCCTGCCGGTCCGGCTCCACTCGGTCTCGCCATGCCTGAACAGCAACATCTCATCCATGCCCTCCATCATCCGGCACGCTTGACCTCAACCTCGCTTGAGGGAGCAGCCTGGGGGCATGGACGCGATCACGCTGGACGCCTACGGCCCGCCCGAGAACCTCCGCCCCGTCACCCTGCCCGACCCCGAGCCGGGCCCCGGCCAGGTGCGCGTGGCGGTGCGCGCGGCGGGGGTGCACTTCATCGAGACGCTGCTGCGGCGCGGTGAGCCGGTGGGCCCGCACCCCGCGCCCGCCCTGCCGGCGGTCCTCGGCGGCGAGGTGGCGGGCGTGGTCGACGCGGTCGGCGAGGGCGTGGACCCGGCGCTGGCGGGCGCCCGGGTGGTGACCGGGGACCTGGAGTCCGGCGGCTACGCCTCGCTGGCGGTGGTGGACGCGGGCTCCCTCCTGCCGCTTCCCGCGCACGTGCCGTACGGCGTGGCGGTCGCCATGGTGACGACCGGCACCACCACGCTGGGGCTGCTGGAGCTCGCGCCGGTGACGGAGGAGGACACGGTGCTCGTCATGGCGGCGGCCGGCGGCGTCGGGACGCTGCTCGTGCAGTACGCCCGCCTGGCCGGGGCGACGGTCGTGGGGGCGGCCGGCGGGGCCGCCAAGGCTGAACGGGTCAGGGAGCTGGGGGCCGCGCTCGCCGTGGACTACCGGACGCCGGGATGGCAGGAGAGCGTGCGCGAGGCGGCCGGCGAGGTCACCGTGGTCTTCGACGGGGTGGGCGGGCGCCGGGGCGAGGAGGCGTTCGGGCTGCTGGCGAAGGGCGGGCGGCACATCGTGTACGGGCAGGCGGCGGGGGAGTGGTTCCGCCCGGCCGAGGAGGAGGTGGCGGCGCGCGGCGTCACCTCCCATGACGGGATCGGGTACCTGCTGTCCCGGCCCGGCGGTCTCGGCGACCTGACCGGGCGGGCCCTGGCGGAGGCCGCCGGGGGACGGCTGGAGCCGGCGGTCCAGGAGTTCCCGCTGCGGGAGGCGTCCGCCGCGCATCGCGCCCTGGAGGAGCGGCGCACGATGGGCAAGGTCGTCCTCACGCCCTGACGCGCCGGTACGAGGGGGCGGCCCGGCTCGTGGCGCCCTGACGGGTCAGGTGCCGGCGAGCTCCTCGGCCACGGGGGTGAGGACGCCCAGGTCGCGTTCGTGGTGGACGACGAAGTACGACAGGTCGTGCTCGTCGCGCCAGTGGCGGAGCCGGTCCGCGATGTCGCGCCGCGTGCCGAGCAGCACCTGCGGGGTGTCCTCGAGGCGCGCGCTGGCGGCGGCGCTCCACGTCTCCTCCGCCCGGCGCTCGCCGGCCTGGAGCACGCTCGTCCCGAGCTCCAGCCGGTCGTAGCGCCCGCCCGCCGCCTCGCGCACGGTCCGCAGCTTGTCCAGGTACGCCGCCAGGCCGCCGTCGCCCTCGTCCGGGCCGCTGCCGTCGCCGCGCACCCGCGTCGTCAGGTGAATGACGTCGGCCTCGCGGGCGGCGAGCCGCAGCATCCGCGGGCCTCCCGCGCCGAGCAGCAGCGGCGGGCGCGGGCGGCTGACCGGCTTGGGCCGCTGGTCGAGGTCGCGGACGCGGTAGTGGGCGCCCTCGAAGGTGAACGGCCCCTCGCCCCACAGCCCCTTGAGCACGGTCAGCGCCTCGGCCAGCCGCTCCACCCGGACCCCGGGCGGCTCCAGTGCCATCCCGGCCGAGGCGTAGTCGCCGGCCATCCAGCCCGTGCCGAGCCCCACCTCCAGCCGGCCGTCCGACAGCAGGTCGAGCGTCGCCGTCTCCTTGGCCAGCACGGCCGGGTGCCGGAAGTCGTTGGCGAAGACCAGCGTGCCCACGCGCAGCCGGGCGGTCGCGCACGCGGCGGCCGTGAGAGCGGCCACGGGCGCGAAGCGCGGCCCGACCAGGTGGTCCGGGACCAGCAGCACGTCGAACCCGGAGTCCTCCAGCCGCCTGGCCTTCTCGGCCCACTCCTTGCCGGAGCCCGCCTCGCGTATCACGGCCCCGAACCTGAACCGCCGCACCGCCCGCCTCCTCAACTCGACCAAGCGCTTGGTCGGATTGTACGCCTCGCCCGCCGGCGCCGAATCGCCCACGCCTACTTACCAAGCGCTTGCTTCAAATGCGACACTGGCCGCATGGACATCCCGGTGCGTCACGTGACGGACGACGAGATGCGGTTCTTCCACCGGAACGGCTGGGTCCGGCTCGCCAGGCTGGTGCCCCCGGACACCGTGACGGCCCTGCGCGAGCGGGCGCTGGACCACCTGCGGGCCCGCGACAAGGGTCACGCTGTCACGCTGGTGGACCGGGCGTTCGGCCAGTCGCGCGACGTCGCCGAGAGCGACGAGGCGTTCCGCGCGCTCGCGCTCAGCCCCCCGATGGGCCGCAACGCCGCCCGCCTGCTGCACGGCGTGCGCGACGTCCGCGTCCAGGTGACGAACCTGCTGGTCAAGGAGCCGGGCGAGCACGGCGCGACCGAGTTCCACCAGGACTTCCCGTGGATGCCGATGGACCGCTCGGCCATGCTCACCGTCTGGCTCGCCCTGGCCGACGTGCCCGCCGACATGGGGTCGCTGCGCTTCTACAGCGGCTCCCACCGGTACGGGGTGCTCGGGCGCAGCTTCACCCGGGCCGGCGACGACCAGCTCACCCAGCACCCGTGGCTCAAGGACCTGGAGCTGTCGCCGGCGCTCGACCTCAAGGCGGGCGATGCCACCGTCCACCACGCGCTGACCGTGCACGGGGCGCCCGCCAACCGGCGCGACACCCCCCGCCTGTCGTTCACGGTGACGTACTTCGACGCCGACGCCCTCTACACCGGCACGCCGTACAAGCAGACCGACGGGCTCGGCCTGGAGGTCAACCGGCCCTTCGACCACCCGAGGTTCCCGTGCCCGAGACCGTGAGAGGACCGGTCGCCGACCTCGGGGCGACGCTCATGCACGAGCACGTCTTCGGGCTCAGCCCGGAGATCCTGTGGAACTGGCCGGACATCCCCGAGGGCTGGGACCTGGAGACGCGCGCCCGGGAGGCGGCGGCCAAGCTCGACGCGGCCAAGGCCGAGGGCATCGACACGATCGTGGACCTCACCGTCGTCGGGCTCGGCCGCTACCTGCCGGCCGTCCAGCGGGTCGCCGAGCTGACCGACGTGCACATCGTGGCCGCCACCGGCCTCTACACCTACGACGCGCTGCCGCCGTACTTCGGCAACCGCGGCCCCGGCACGCTGTTCGGCGGCCCCGACCGGCTGGCAGAGTTCTTCGTCCGCGACATCACCGAGGGCATCGGCCGGACCGGGGTGAAGGCCGCGATCCTCAAGTGCGCCACCGACCAGCCGGGCATGACGAGGAACTGCGAGCGGGTCTTCCGCGCGGTGGCCGAGGCGCACCAGGAGACGGGCGTGCCCATCACCACCCACTCCCACAGCGCCAGCCGGGGCGGCCTGGAGCAGCAGCGGCTGCTCGCCTCCCTCGGCGTGGACCTCGGCCGGGTCGTCATCGGCCACGCCGGCGACTCCACCGACGTGGCCTACCTGGAGGAGCTGGTCGCCAACGGCTCCTTCATCGGCATGGACCGCTTCGGCATCGGCACGATCAGCCCGTTCGAGGACCGGGTCGCGGTCGTGGCCGCCATGTGCGAGCGCGGGCACGCCGGCCGCATGGTGCTCGGCCACGACTCGTACTGCTTCAACGACCGCTTCGACGCCGAGGTCGTGCGCGAGCGGCACCCCGACTACCACCTGCTGCACGTCTCGCGTGACGTCCTGCCCGAGCTGCGCAAGCGCGGCGTCACCGAGGAGCAGATCCACCAGATGCTCGTCGACAACCCGCGGAGGATCTTCGGTTGACTTCCTCCCCAGGTTCAGAGGCGGGGGATTCCGACCTTCACAGGTTGGGGTTCCTGCTTCGCGGGCGACTGTACCCGGGGGGACCCGGAGTGTCTGACGTCGCCTCCACAGGCGGACACGGCAAGACCTGCCGCCAGGATGTTCTTGGCGGCGTTGACGTCCCGGTCGTGCCGGGTGCCGCAGGACGGGCACTGCCACGCCCGGGTGCCGAGCGGAAGCTGGGTGAGCAGGTGCCCGCAGGCCGAGCAGGTCTTGGAGCTGGGCAGCCAGCGGTCGACCACGATCAGGTGACGCCCGTGTCTGGCCGTCTTGTATGCGAGCATGCGGCGGAAGGTTCCCCACCCGCAGTCGGAGATGGCCTTGGCCAGCTTGCGGTTGCGGACCATGTTGGTCACGGCCAGGTCCTCGATCACGATCACGTCTTGGTCGCGGACCAGCCGCGTGCTGGTCTTTGCCAGGAGATCCGTCCGGGACGCGCGCACCTTCCGGTGGGCGCGGGCGACCTTGGCCCTCGCCTTCCGGTGATTGCTCGACCCCTTCACCTTCCGCGCTTGGCGGCGCTGGTAGCGGGCCAGGTTGCGTTCCCGCTTGGCCAGATGACGCGGGTTCGGGATCTTCTCGCCGTCGGAGGTGACGGCGAAGTCCTTCACCCCGAGATCGACGGCAACCACGCCTCCCGAGGGCGGGAGCCGGTCGGGGGCGGCGGCATCGACGGCGAAGGAGACGTACCACCGTCCGCACGGGTCGCGGGAGACGGTCACCGTGGTCGGGTCGATCGACGCCGGGTCCACGCCGGGTCAGGACCAGACGAACGCCAGCGGCGCGTCCATCTTCGCCAGGAACAGCCGCCCGTCGCGGTAGCGAAACCCGGAACGGGTGTATTCGGCCGACTGCCGGCCGGTGCGGGACTTGTAGCGCGGGTGCCTGGCGCGTCCGGCGAAGAAATCCGTGAACGCCGCCTGCTGGTGGCGGATCGCCTGCTGCAACGGTACCGAGGACACCTCATTCAGCCACGCCAGCTCGTCGGTGGACTTCATCGCGGTGAGGTAGGCATTGGCCTGGACGAAGCCGGTCTTCGTCCGCTCACTGCGGTACCGGGCGTTCCGCCAGGCCAAGGTGCGGTTCCAGACGATGCGTACACAGCCGAACGTGCGATTCAGCACGCCGGCCTGCTCAGGCGTCGGATACGCCCGGCACTTGTACGCCGTCCTCACAGAGCAACCCTAGAAGGATCACCCAGCGCAGACAGCGCGATTACGGATGGTGTCCAGGTTTCCTCCCCAGGGCTGAGCCCGGGGTCTCCAGCCTCAAGGAGTTTCGATGATCGAGGACTTCGACGTCGCCTCGGACTGGCACGTCGCCTCGCCGTACGCGTTCCTGGCCCGGCTGCGCCGCGAGCGGCCGGTGTTCCCCAGCGAGCATCTCGGCGCGTACGTGCTCACCCGCCACGCCGACGTGCGCGCCGCGTACGGCGACCCGCGGCGCTTCTCCTCCAAGGGCTCGCTCACGATCTCCCGCAGCCTCACCCGGGAGACGCGCGACAAGCTGGGCGAGCACGGCTCGTTCCTGTCGAGCTTCGTGGCCAACGTGGACCCGCCCGACCACACCCGGCTGCGCCGGTCGGTGTCGAGGGCGTTCACGCCGCGCGCCGTGTCGGCCATGGAGGAGACGTTCCGGCGGCTGAACGAGGACCTGCTCGACCGGATCGGGCCCAAGGGCCGGGCGGACTTCGTGACCGAGATCGGGCACGAGCCGTCGATCAAGCTGACCGCCCGCTTCATCGGCGTGCCGGAGGAGGACGAGGCGTTCGTGCAGGCGCACGTGAAGGACTGGTTCCAGCTCTTCCTGTCGCCGCAGCCCCCGGAACGGCAGCTGGAGCTGGCCGACAGCTTCCTGACCTACCTCGCCTACGTGGACCGCCTGGTGGCCGCCCGGGCCGAGCGCCCGCGCGACGACTTCACCTCGCTGATGACCGCGCTCATCGGCACCGAACTGACCCACCGCGAGGTGGTGGAGCTGATCTCCACGATCCTGCTCGGCGGCAACGACACCGTGCCCAACCAGCTCGGCAACACCGTCCTGCGGCTGCTGCGCGAGAAGGCGTGGCCGGTCGAGCCGGCGCTGGTCCCGAACGCGGCCGAGGAGTGCATGCGGATCGACGGCGCCTCGCTCGGCTCGTTCCGGTACGCCGCGACCGACGTCACCCTGCACGGGGTGACGATCCCGGCCGGGTCGCTGGTGCTGCTGTCGACCGACTCGGCGGCCCACGACGAGACGGTCTTCCCGGAGCCGGAGCGGTTCGTGATCGACCGGCCCAACGCCGACGCGCACATGGTGTTCGGGTACGGGATCCACTTCTGCGTCGGGGCCGCGCTCGGGCGGCTGCAACTGCGCACGGCCCTGGAGGTGCTGGGCCGGCGGCTGCCGGGGCTCCGGCTCGCGCCCGGCCAGGAGATCGCCTACCGCCGCTCGATCGTCGGGCGCGGGCTGCCGTCGCTGCTGGTGGAGTGGTGACGGCCGGCCTGTCCCCGTCCGGCGGCCGGTTCGACGGGCGGGTGGCGCTGGTGACGGGCGCGGGCTCGGGCATCGGGGCGGCCTGCGCCGCGCGCCTGGCCACCGAGGGGGCGTGCGTAGGAGTCCTCGACGTACGGGCCGCCGGGGCCAGGGCGACGGCCGCGGCCATCCGCGGCCGGGGCGGCACGGCCACGGCCCTCACCTGCGACGTCTCCGACGAGAAGCAGGTCGCCGCCGCCGTGGCCGAGCTGCTCGCCTCGTACGGGCGGCTGGACGTCGTCCACTCCAACGCGGCGGCGCTCGGCCGCGACGTGTACGGCCGGGACCGGCACCTCGAGACCCTCGACGCGGACGTGTGGGACCGGACCATGGCCGTGAACGTGCGCGGCGCGATGCTCCTGGTCAAGCACGCCGCCCCGCGCATGGCCGACGGCGGCGCCTTCGTGCTCACCTCGTCGGTGTCGGGTCTCACGGGCGACCTGGACCACGCCGCGTACGGGACGTCGAAGGCCGCGCTCACCGGGCTCGTCCGCTACGTGGCCACCACGTACGGCGCGCGCGGGATCCGCTGCAACGCGGTCGCCCCGGCGCTGGTGCTCACGGACGCCGCCCGGCTGGCCCTCGGCCCGGACCGGCTCGCCGACAAGGCGGCCGAGCGGCTGCTGCCGTGGGCGTGCGCGCCGGAGGACGTGGCCGGCCTGGTGGCGTTCCTGGCCTCGGACGAGGCGCGCTGCGTCACGGGCCAGACGGTCGTGATCGACTGCGGCACGCTGGCGCACCGGCCGGAGCACGCCCTCCACCAGTGGCGGCTCGGCCCGCCGTAGCCCCGGCCCTCCCATGAACGCCCGCGTCCCGTGCG
This sequence comes from Nonomuraea sp. NPDC050691, assembly GCF_040654455.1. NCBI lineage: Bacteria > Bacillati > Actinomycetota > Actinomycetes > Streptosporangiales > Streptosporangiaceae > Nonomuraea > Nonomuraea sp. NPDC050691. The sequence continues at coordinate 19,949 of NZ_JBFAIA010000091.1, read as the reverse complement.
GCCCCCGCTCCCTCCACAAGCGTCCGTGTCCCGTAAGGTCATGAAAAATCGGGCTTTGGGAGGGTTGATGGAGCCGGTAGCGGTGGGACTGATCGGAGCCGGGCCGTGGGCGGAACGGGCGCACGCCCCCATGCTGGCCCGCGGGCCGCACACCCGCCTGGCCGGTGTCTGGGCCCGCCGCCCGGAGGCCGCCGCGCGGCTCGGCGCGCCCGTGTTCGAGCGGGTCGAGGAGCTGTTCGACGCCTGCGAGGCCGTCGCGTTCTGCGTGCCGCCCGCCGTACAGGCCGAGCTGGGTGTCAAGGCCGCCAAGGCCGGCAAGGCGCTGCTGCTGGAGAAGCCGCTCGCCGACTCCCTGGAGGCGGCCGAGCGGCTAGCCTCGGCGATCGCCGAGGCCGGCGTGGCCTCCCAGATGGTGCTGACCCTGCGCTACGCGGCCCGCACCCGGGAGTTCCTCGCGCGCTGCGCCGAGATCGAGCCGTTCGGCGGGCACGCCGCGAACATCTCCGGCGTCCTGCTCGGCGACCACCCGTTCGCGACCCCCTGGCGGCTGGAGCGCGGCGCGCTGCTCGACGTCGGACCGCACATGATCGACCTGCTCGACGCCGCGCTCGGCCCCGTCACCGGCGTCCGCGCGCACGGCGACCCGCTCGGCTGGGCGGGTCTGCTGCTGGAGCACGAGGGCGGCGCGGTCAGCGAGACGTCGCTCTGCATGACCGCCCCCGGCGAGACGCCGCCCACCTCCGTCGCCGTCTACGGCCGCAAGGGCAGCGCCCTGCTCCTGCCGGACGACGGTGACACCTTCGCCGTCGTCGCCGAGGAGTTCGCCCGCACCGTACGGCAGGGCGGCCACCCCCTCGACGCCGCCCACGGCCTGCGGCTCCAGCGCGTCATCGCCGAGGCGGAGGCGCAACTGGCCGCCCCTTGACTTCGGCCTCATCCGGAGCATTGATAGCGTTTGTCCGACGCGCAGTGCTGCAGCGAAGTCCGGTGCGAGTCCGGCGCTGTCCCGCAACTGTCATAGCCAGGTCGCCTGCCTCTGCGCCGACGTCATCAACCCTCGTGGAAAAGGGTGATCCGTCGCTCATAGCGGGTCTCTCGGTTCCGACAGTGTGAAAGGACTACTCGTGAGGCCCGTACGCACGGCCTTCGCGGGCGCGCTGCTGGGAACGCTCGTCCTGGCCGCGTGCGGCCAGACCGCCCCCACCGCCCCCTCGTCCACGGCCCCCGCCGCCTCTGGCTCCGCCGCCCCCGCCTCCTCCGCCCCCGCCTCCTCCGCCGCGGCCGGATTCCCGGTCACCGTCGAGGCCGCCAACGGCAAGGTCACCCTCGCCAAGCGGCCCGAGCGCATCGTCTCGTTGTCCGCCGCGCACACCGAGACCCTGTTCGCCATCGGCGCGGGCCCGCAGGTGGTGGCGGTCGACGACCAGTCGAACTTCCCTCAGCAGGCGCCCCGCACCGACCTGTCCGGGTTCAAGCCCAACGTCGAGGCGATCGCCGCCCAGAAGCCCGACCTCGTCATCGTCTCGAACGACATCAACAAGGTCGTCTCCGAGCTGGGCAAGCTCAACGTCCCCGTCCTGCTGGAGCCCGCCGCCACCAAGCTGGACGAGGCGTACGACGAGATCGCCGACCTGGGCGCCGCCACCGGCAACCGGCCCAAGGCCGACGAGCTCGTCACCACGATGAAGTCGACGCTCGACCAGCTCGCCGCGAGCGCGCCCAAGAACCGCAAGCTCACCTACTACCACGAGCTCGACCAGACGCCCTACGCCGCGACGTCCTCCACCTTCATCGGGCAGATCTACGCCATGTTCGGCCTGGTCAACATCGCCGACAAGGCGCCCGGCGCGGCCGGCGGCTACCCGAAGCTGTCCAAGGAGTTCGTCGCCCAGGCCGACCCCGACCTGATCTTCCTCGCGGACGTGAAGTGCTGCGGCCAGAACAAGGACGCCCTCGCCAAGCGGCCCGGCTGGAAGAACCTGAAGGCCATCAGGAACGGCCAGGTCGTCCCGCTCGACGACGACGTGGCCTCCCGCTGGGGGCCGCGGGTCGTGGACCTCGCCCAGACGATCGGCGCCGCGGTGTCCAAGGCGGCCGGCTCGTAGTGTCCCGCCCAGCGCCGCTCCGCCGCCTCGGCCGCTCCCGCCGGCCCTCGGGGTCCGCCGGGTCCGCCGGGTCCGGGTCCGCCGGGTCCGCCGGGTCCGCCGGGTCCGCCGGATTTTCCGGGTCCGCCGCCCGGCAGGCCCCGCCGGGCGCACCCGCCCCGTCCCGGGCCAGGCCGCTGTGGCTGGCCGGGGCGGCGGCGCTGCTGGCCGCGTCCATGATCGCCGGACTGCTCGGCGGCGCCGCCGACATCTCGCCCGGCCAGGTGGTGCTCCAGGCGCTCGACTGGCTGCCGCTGATCGACGTCCACTCCGGCCTCGCCCCCGTCGAGCAGGGCCTGCTGTACGAGATCCGGCTGCCCCGCGTGCTGCTGGCGGCCGTCGTGGGCGGCCTGCTGGCCGTCGCCGGAGCCGGGTACCAGGGGGTCTTCCGCAACCCCCTGGCCGACCCGTACCTGCTCGGCGCCGCGGCCGGGGCCGGGCTGACCGCGACCGTGGTCATCGTGCTGGTCCCCGCCGGGGCCGTCGCCGTCCCGGTCGCGGCCTTCGCGGGGGCCTTCGGCGGGGTGCTCCTCGCGTACGCGCTGGGCAACACCGCCGGGCGCTCCGGCGGCACCGCGACGCTCGTGCTGGCCGGGGTGGCGGTCACGTCGTTCCTGACCGCGATCCAGACGTTCATCCAGCAGTTCAAGGTCGAGGAGCTCCAGCGGATCTACTCCTGGATCATGGGTGACGTCAGCGGCGGGTGGGAGCAGGTCCGCCTCGTCCTGCCGTACGCCGCCGTCTCCTCCGTCCTGCTGCTCCTGCACGGGCGGATGCTCGACGTGCTGTCCGTGGGCGACGAGGAGGCGACCAGCCTCGGGGTGCGCGCGGGCCGGGTACGGCTCATGGTGCTCATCGCCGCCTCCCTGGCCACGGCCGCCGCCGTCGCGGTGAGCGGGCTGATCGGGTTCGTCGGGATCGTCATCCCGCACGTGGCGCGGCGGCTCGCGGGCGGCTCGTACCGGATCGTGCTGCCGCTGTCGCTGCTGGGCGGCGCCGCGTTCCTCGTGCTCGCCGACGTCGTCGCGCGCACCGTCATCGCACCGGCCGAGCTGCCCATCGGGGTGGTCACGATGTTCGTGGGCGCTCCGTTCTTCGTCGGCGTCCTGCGCCTGACCCGCCGGAGCGCCCCATGACCCGCCCCGCGCCCGGCGGCCCGTCCGGAACGCCGTCCCGCCCCGCCACCGAGGAGACCGCCACCTCGGGAACCGGCGCCCAGGAGACCACCGGTGAGGTCCCCGCCACCTCGGCGTCGGCCGTCTCGGCGCCCGCCGGACCGGTGATCGGCGCGGCGGCCGTGTCCGTGCGGCTGGGGGAGCGGCGCGTCCTCGACCGCGTGGACCTGTCCGTACGGCCCGGCGAGTGGCTGGCCGTCGTCGGCCCGAACGGCGCCGGCAAGTCCACCCTGCTCAAGGCCGTCATGGGCCTGCTCGCCCACGAGGGCGAGATCACGCTCGGCGGCCGGCCCTCGCGCGCGCTCCGCCCCCGGGACCGGGCCCGCCTCGTGGCCTACGCCCCCCAGACGCCCGCACTGCCGCCCGACATGACCGTGTTCGACTACGCCCTGCTGGGCCGCACCCCGTACATCCCGTACCTCGGCCGCGAGAGCCGCCACGACCGGGAGGTCACCGCCTCGGTGCTCGACCGGCTGGACCTGACCGGACTCGCCGCCCGCCGCGCCGGCGAGCTGTCGGGCGGGGAACGGCAGCGCGTCGTGCTGGCCCGGGCGCTCGCCCAGCAGGCGCCCGTGCTCCTCCTCGACGAGCCCACCACGGCTCTCGACCTCGGCCACCAGCAGCAGGTGCTGGAACTGGTCGACCGGCTGCGCCTCGCCGACGGCCTCACCGTCGTCACCACGCTGCACGACCTGACCCTCGCCGGGCAGTACGCCGACACCCTCCTCCTGCTCGCGGACGGGCGGGTGGCCGCGGCGGGCCGCCCGGCGGAGGTGCTCACCGAGGACCTCGTCGGCCGGCACTTCGGCGCCGGCGTGAAAGTGCAGCCGGGGCCCGACGGGCGGCCCGTCGTCCACCTCGTCCGGGGCGGGCCGCAGGCGTGAGTGTCGGCCACCGCGAGGACGCGGGCGGAGTGAGTCCCGGCCACGGGGAGGAGACGGGCGGGGTGAGGCTCGGCTACCGCGAGGAGGACGGGGCACGGCTCGGGACGCTGCTGTGGGAGTTCGGGCCGGGCTGGCGGATGATCTCCTCGGCGGTGCTCGGCGGCGGCGTCGGCCCGCGCGCCTGGGTGCTGAACGCCCAGGTCGTGGCGGGTTACTCCCGCATGGACCCGGCCGGCCACCTGGCCTCCCTGGCGCCGCCGGGGGAGGGGGTGGGCATGATGACGGCCGCCTCGGTCTCGCGCCGCGTCACGGCCTCGGACGGCGGCGTCCAGGTGGTGGCCACGGTGGGGCTGCGCGTTCCCACCTGGGCGGCGGCTCCGGAGGGCGCGCCCGATCCGGAGCTGGCCCCCATGCTCGGGCCGCCACCGGTCGGCACGATCAACATCGTGGCCGCGTTACCGGTGGCGATGACCGACGCGGCGCTGGTCAACGCCGTCATGACGGTGACGGAGGCGAAGACCCAGGCCCTGGTGGAGACGGGTTTCGCGGGCACGGGCACGGCGTCGGACGCGGTGTGTGTGGCCGTACGGGAGGAGGGAGCGGAGGAGCTCTTCGGCGGGCCGCGCTCGACCTGGGGCACCCGCCTGGCGAGAGCCGTTCACCAGGCGGTACGCGAAGGCGCCGAAGCGTGGCGACCCGATGACAAAGAGTGAGGGAAATCGGGGAAGTAGCATGTGACCGAGGGCGAGCTCCGCGACAATGAGTGGGTGACCGCGATGGCGACGACCGAACCGACCACCGGGAGCACGGTCCTTCCAGGCGTACCACCGTTCACCGTCGACGACCTGCTCAAATTCCCGGACGACGGGAATCGCTATGAGCTCTTCAATGGGAGCCTGCTGGTGAGCCCTGCCCCCACACCGCTGCACCAGCGCGTTACCGGCCGTATCTGCACCATCCTGGAGGCCGCAGCCCCTCTCGAGCTGGAGCTCCTGCAAGCGGTGAATCTCCGGGTCAGCGACGTGGACCTCTGGATCCCCGATGTGGTCGTCGTGCCCGCCGCGGCGACCGAGAGCGTGGGTTTGATGTTCTCTTCTTGCGACATCCGGCTCGCCGTGGAGGTGGTCAGCCCGAGCAGCAGGGCCCAGGACCGATCGCTGAAGGCTGGGGCCTACGCCGCCGCCGGCATCCCCGTCTACTGGCGCGTCGAGATGGACGAGGGCCCCACCGTCTACGTCTACGAGCTGGACGGCAAGACCTACGGGCCGCCGTCGGCGCACAAGGCCGGCGCCGTCGCCGACCTGCACAAGCCGTTCCCCGTCAGCTTCGACCCGGCCGACCTCATGACGCGGCGCGGCTGAGCGCGCCGTCCGCATCGGCCCGGACGCCGGTACGGGGATCGGGATCGATTCGGCGACCCGCCGCACACGTCAGCCCTGGGGAGTCCGGAGGAAGGTCAGGATGGAGTCGGTCTGGCCGAAGATCGCGTGTCCGACTCCGGGCAGGACACGCACGGCCGCGTGGGGGACGCACCGGCGGATGCGCCGGGCGGTGTCGAAGGAGTCGAGCAGGGCGTCGCGGTCGCCGACCGTCACCAGCATCGGCTGGGTCAGGCGGCGCAGCGCGTCGTCGGAGAACCTGGGCAGGTGCGCCCGGCGTGGCCTGAACTGCGTGAAGGTCAGCACCAGGTCATCGAGGATGGATTCGTCCCGCTGCCTGTCCAGGCCGGCGACGCCGCGTGCGGACCGGCGCATGCCCCGGCTCCCGAAGGGGCGGAGCAGGACGGCCTTGAGCAGCCAGGCCGACTTGGTCCTGCCCACTCCGCCGGGGCACAGCAGTGCCAGGCGGGTCACCCGGCCTGGCCTGCGGGTGGCGTAGTCCAGGGCCATCCAGCCGCCGAGGGAGATGCCGACGATCGCGGTGCTGGTGACGCCGAGCGCGTCGAGCACCTCGTCCAGCCACAGGGCGTACGCGTCGGAGTCAAGGGAGGGACGCGAGGGGGCGCTCAGGCCCGGTTCGCCGATGAGGTCGATGGCGTACACGCGGAAGTGCCGCGACCAGGCGGTGACGTCGTTGCGCCACATCGCGGTGTTGGTGCCGGAGCCGTGCAGCAGGACCACGGGCGGCGCGTGCTCGGGGCCGGAGGCGATGACGAAGGTCTCACCCTGGCGGGTGGGGATGTGGATGTGGTCGGCGGGAACCGGCCAGGTGCGCAGTGCCTCCCGGTAGCGGCGCAGGATCTCTCGCGCGCCGGCGTCCGACTTGTAGATCGACAGCGCATCGCGGTTATGCATGAAAGTACCGTAACACTCCCCCTTCTGAGGACTGAAAGGGAATACTGCGGAAGGGCAGGGAGTGATGGGCTGGAGGCGTCATCGCCGAGCTCCAGGCCGCTGTCAGCTTGACCTCATGAGGGATCGCGGCTGAGCGTGCCGTCCGCATCCACTCGGACGCCGTAGTCCTCGGCGGCGCCCCGCAAGGACACGCGGCCCGCCCGCACGTCCTCCTCCACCGCCGCAAGATCCCGCTCCAGCGGCGGGCCGATCCCGCCGCCCCCCGTCGTCTCCACGACGAACGCCTCACCGGCCGCGAACCGGACGTTGTTCACCTTCGATGCCAGCCGCTCCAGCGTCCCGTCCAGGTGACGCCGGTAGAAGCCGCCGAGGCGCCCCGGCAGCCCGCCGTCCCGGCCCGGAGGGGCCAGGCGCAGCCGGTCGCCGCGCGTCGTCACGTGGCAGTCCGCCAGGAACCGGTACACCGTGCGCGACCCCAGCCCGCCTCGGAACCGGCCGGGACCGCCCGAGTCGGGGATGGTCTCGACCGACTCCACCAGCAGCGGGCAGCGGCTCTCCACCGGCTCCGCCTGGGGCACCGAGTTGCGGCCGATCCCGAAGTGCACGCCCGTCGCGTCCGGCCCGTCGAGCCCCCGCCGGGCCCCGACCCCGCCGAAGTCGTACGCCAGATGGATCCAGTACGGCGCCCCCAGGGCCGCGATCGAGAACGGCTGCAGGATCCCGCTCGCCGCGATCGCCCGTTCCGGCACCGCGTCCGACAGCGCCTGGAGGACGGCCTCCATGGCGGCGTAGATCGGCACGTACCGGCCGCCGCACGGGTACGGGGCGCGGGCGTCGAGCAGCGACCCGGCGGGCAGCCGCACGTCGATGGCGCGCAGGCAGCCGTCGTTCATGGGGATGGCCGGGTCGAGGAAGCAGCGCACCGCGAAGACCGCCGCCGCGAGCGACTGCGACGCCGACGCGTTGATCGCCGCCGGCACCTGCGGGTCCGTGCCGGCGAAGTCCACCACCGCGTCCACTCCCGGGCTCGCCCCCACTCCCGGGCTCGCACCCGCGCCCGGGTCCGCACTCGCGCCCGCATCCGTTCCCGGACCCGCCGCTTCGGGGCCGGGCAGGGTGAGGGTGACCCGGACGTGGTGCGGGGTGGCGAGGTCGATGCCGTCGTCGTCGATCGGGTACGACGCGGCGAACCGGCCCGCCGGCAGCTCCGCCAGCGCCGCACGGGTGCGGGCCTCCGTGTAGCCGAGGTACGCCTCGATGCCCTCGGCCAGGCCTGTCTCGCCGTACTCCTCGACGAGCGCGCCGAGCCGGGCGGCGGCCACCGCGGTGCCGGCGATCAGCGCCCGCACGTCGCCCATGACCTTGTCCGGGGTACGGCTGTTGGCGCGCAGGACCGCCTCGACCGCGGGCTCGATCCCGGCGGCCGTCGCCAGGCGGATCGGCGGGAGCTGGAGCCCTTCCAGGAAGATGTCCGTGGCCAGCGGCGCCATGCCGCCCGCCGACAGCCCGCCCAGGTCCGAGACGTGGATCATGGTGGCGGTGAAGTACGCGGGCTGTCCGCCGACGAACACGGGCCGGTAGACGAGCAGGTCGTTGGTGTGGACGCCGCCCCGGTAGGCGTCGTTGAGCACGTACGCGTCGCCCGGCCGCATGGAGGCGAGCGGGATGTCGGCGACCAGCTCGGGCAGCGCGACCTTGAGGGCCATGCTGTTCATGAGGGTCGTGGCCATGGACTGGGCGATCAGCCGCCCGTCGGCGTCGAGAAGGGCGGCGGACGCGTCCGAGCCCTCGACGATGAACGTCGAGTAGGCCGAGCGCACCACCACGATGCTCGCCTCCTCCGCGGCGACCACGAGGGCGTTGCGCAGCACGTCCGCGGTGAGCGTGTCAGACATCCCGAGCCTCCTCTCCGGAGCCGGTGGAGGAGACACGGGCGCTGGGGGAGAGGGCGCGGGTGCCGTGAGAGGAGGCTTGGGTGCCGGTGGAGGGGGCGCGGGTGAGGTGGACGGCGCGCCCGGGACCGAGCCGGGCCGTCCAGCCGGGCGGCACCACGATGGTGGACTCGGCGTCCTCGACGATCGCCGGGCCGGGCAGCGCGCGCAGGGCCGCCAGGGTGGCGCGGGTGTGCACGGGCGTCTCGGTGTGGCCGCCCAGCTCGGGGAAGTACGCCGGACGCGTCCCGGGCGGCGGCTGAGGAGACGTCTCTCCGGACGCGGCCCCGGCGGAGGGGGCGAGGGGCGGCTCCCCAGGTGGGGCGAGGGGCGACTCTGCGGGCGTGGTTCCGGGAGGGGGATCGGCGGGTGACCTTCCCGCCGGAGCCGGAGCCGGAGCCGGAGCCGGAGCCGGAGCCGCCGGAGCCGCCACGGCCGTCGGGGCCGCCAGGGTGACCCGTACCCGGTACCCGACCAGCTCGACCTCCCCCCGCTGCTCGATCCCGTACACCTGCGCGTACCGGGAGAAGAACCGCGACTCCAGCCTCTCCCGCGACGGGTCCCACGCCACCGTCAGGTCGTGCGACTGCCCGAGGAAGCGCGCGTCCACCGACCGCTCGACCCGCACCCCGGGGTCGTCCGGCGACACCCCGAGGTCGGCCGCCGCCGCGGACGTCAGCTCGGCGAAGACCGCCTCCGGATCGCCGGCGCCGAGCCGCGACAGCACCCGGTCGGCCGACAGTTCCCCGGCCAGCAGGCCGGCGGCGGAGGCGACCCCGCAGTGTTCGGGCACCACGACGAGCCCGATCCCGAACCGCTCGGCGACCCGCGCCGCGTGCGCGGGTCCCGCCCCGCCGAAGGCCACGAGCGCGAACCCGCGGGGGTCGATCCCCCGCTGCACGGTCACGACGTGCACGGCCGCGGCCATGGCGGCGCTCACGATCGTGTGGACGGCGTGGGCGGCCTCGGCCCGCGACACGCCGAGGGGCTCGGCCAGCCGGTCGAGGGCCTTGCCGGCGAGCGACGGCGACAGCGGGATGGACGCGGCGGCCAGGTAACCGAGGACGAGGTTGGCGTCGGTCACGGTGGGCTCGCCGCCGCCGAGCCCGTAGCAGGCGGGGCCGGGGGAGGAGCCCGCCGAGTGCGGCCCGACGCGCAGGGCCCCGGCGGCGTCGATCCAGGCGACGCTGCCACCGCCCGCGCCGACCTCGGCCAGGTCGATGGCGGGCGTCTTGATGGGCACGCCGGTGCCGGCGCGCCGCCCGCCGAAGCTGCCCTTGCCGCCGACGTGGAACTCGTGCGTGATCTCCGGCCGCCCGCCGCGCACCACGCACGCCTTGGCGGTGGTGCCGCCCATGTCGAACGAGATCACGTCCCCGAGGCCGGTGGCCGCCGCGGCGAGCACCCCGGCCGCGGGCCCGGACTCGATGGTGGCCACGGCCCGCCGGGCGGCCAGGCGGGCCGACATGACGCCGCCGCCCGACTCCATGACGTGGACGGGGGCGCGCACGCCCAGCGCGGCCAGCGCGTCCTCCAGGCGCGACAGGTACGACGCCATGAGCGGCCCGACATAGGCCGACATGATGGTCGTGGTGGCCCGTTCGTACTCACGGATCTCCGGCCACACCTCCGAGGAGGCCACCACGTCCGGCACGTGTTCGCGCAGGATGGCCGTCACGCGCCGCTCGTGCGCGGGGTCGGCGTAGGAGTGCAGCAGGCACACGGCCGCCGACGTGATGCCGCGCCGGGCGATCTCGGCGGCGGCCCGCCGGGCGGAGTCCTCGTCGAGCGGGGTCAGCACCTCGCCACGGGCCGAGATCCGCTCGGTCACCTCGAAGCAGTCGCCCGGGTCCACGGGAGGCGGAGGGGGCGTGAAACGCAGGTCGTACCGGTCCTCCTCGACCCGCGCGTACCGGCCGAGCGGCACGACCGCGCGGAACCCCTGGGTGGTGACGAACGCGACGCGCACGCCCGTGCGTTCCAGCACCGCGTTGGTGGCCAGCGTGGTCGCGTGGACCACCCGTGTCACGAGCGCAGGGTCGAGTCCGGAGAGCACACGCGTAACGCCGGTGACGATCCCCGCGATGGGGTCGTCGTGGGTGCTCAAACACTTGGTCACGGTGACCGCGCCCGAGGGGCGGCGCAGGACCACGTCGGTGAAGGTGCCGCCGACGTCCACGCCGATCGCGAAGCCCATTCCGGTACGTTAGACAACAAGCAAGCGCTTGTCTACGGGCGCCTCTCTTGACTTACGGCAGGTGATTGGGACGCTGTTTACAATCCTGCGAAACGGAGCGGCGATGGCTCGTCTCACAGCTCTGGCCGGCGGCGCCGCCGTGGCGCTGATGGCGCTGTTCCTCCCGCTGTCCATTCCTCTGGCACTCCCGGCCGCCGCGCACGAACACCCCAGCGGCATCACCGACCTCGTCACCCCCGCCGTGGTCCGCGTCGAGGCCACCGCGCACATCGACATCACGCTCCTGGACCACATCCGGGACCTCATCCACGTGGAACGGTCCTACCAGGTGCCCATCGGCGCCGGCACCGGGATCGTGGTCCACCCCGAGGGCGGGATCGTCACGCTCACCCGCGTGGTCAAGAGCGAGCAGGACCTCGCGGTGTACGCCGCCAACAAGATCTTCGCCGCGCACCACAACGTGAAGATCCCGGCCGACTTCGAGCGGCACAAGCTCAAGGACGACGTGCTCGACCGCCATCTCCAGCAGTGCTACCCTCCTCTGAGCTCCAAGGCCACCTGCATCTACAGCATCAGGACCGACATCACGGTCTTCCCGAACGTCTCGCCGGCCGACCCCAAGGGCCTCAAGGCGGACCTGGTCAAGGCCGGGCCCGGCCCGGACACTCCGGCCGTGCTCCAGACCTCCAGCAGGGTCGTGGGCGGCGTCGGCCTGCCCACCGCCCCGCTCGCCGACCGGGTGCCCGAGTCGGCCGGTTCGCCCACCAACGTGGCCGGTTTCCTCGGCAAGCCCGGCCCCACCGTGCAGACCACCGTCGAGATCGCCCATCTGAGCAAGGGCGGCGGCGCCGGCGAGAACGGCCGGCCGTTCGCCGACCCCGAGAAGAAGGTGGACGAGCCGGTGAAACTGGCCGGCCTGGCCGACCGCGGCCTGCGCGGCGCGCCCGTCATCGGCGACAAGGACGGCCACGTCGTCGGCATGCTCATCGGCGGCGGCCGGGCCGCCCGGATGATCGGCGTCAGGGAGATCACCTCGGCGCTGACCAAGGCGGGCGTCGCCCCGCGCCGGGGCGCGATCGACTCGGCGTTCGAGGCGGCGCTGACCCGCTACCACACGAAGTACTACACCGAGGCCGCGCCCGGCTTCCAGCGCGTGCTGGAGCTATACCCGGGCAACGTGGTGGCCGCCGGGCTGCTCAAGGACTCCCTGGCCAAGAGGGGCGGCCCCGAGGACCGCGGGGTCCGGCCGGTCGCCGTGCCGCCGCGCGCCTCCACCCCGCTGTGGCCGTTCATCGTGGCGGCCGGGGTGCTGTTCCTGGCCGCGGCGACCGGGGCGGTCCTGCTGTGGCGGCGCCGGCGCGGCCCCGAGCCCAAACCCGAGCCGCCGCCGCTGGTCGCCGTGCCCCCGCAGCCGCTGGACGAGGGGGCCAACCAGACCGTGGTCGTCCGGCGCTCCCAGCCGTTCGCGGTGATCCCGCAGCAGAAGCAGGTGCTGACGGCGCAGGAGACGTCCGTCAAGTACTGCACGGCCTGCGGGATGCGGCTGGGCGCCGCGCACCGGTTCTGCGGCTACTGCGGTCACCCCAGCGAGACGTGATGCAGGTGAACGAAAGATCACTCATCGGCCAGGAGGTGGCCGGCTATTACATCGAGGACATCGTCGGCAAGGGCGGCATGGCCGTCGTCTACCTCGCCCTGGATCCCCGGCTGAGCCGCCGGGTCGCGCTCAAGATCCTCAATCCGGTGCTGAGCGTGGACGACCGCTTCCGGCAGCGGTTCATCCTGGAGTCCAGGACGGTCGCCAGCATCGAGCACCCCAACATCATCCCGATCTACGAGGCCAACGCCGACGTCGACGGCGTGCTGTACATCTCGATGCGCTACGTCGACGGCCTCGACCTGCGCCGCCTCATCTACGACCGGGGGCCGCTGCCGCTGGCCCAGGCCAACCAGATCTTCGCCCAGGTGGCCGCCGCGCTCGACGCCGCGCACGCCCACGACCTGATCCACCGCGACGTCAAGCCGGCCAACATCCTGCTGGCCGGCGACCACGTCTACCTGACCGACTTCGGCATCACCAAGCACCGCACGTCGATCTCCGGGCTGACGCAGACCGACCAGTTCATCGGCACCCCCCGGTACATGTCGCCCGAGCAGATCAACAAGGAGCACATCGACGGCCGCTGCGACCAGTACGCGCTGGCCTGCGTCGTCTACGAGGCGCTGTCGGGGCGGCTGCCGTTCCAGCGCGACAACGACATCGCGCTGCTGTGGGCGCACCTGGCCGAGCAGCCGACGCCGCTGTCGCAGATGCGGCCCGAGCTGCCGCCCGAGGTGGACGCCGTGATGGAGCGGGCGCTGGCCAAGTCGCCCGAGCAGCGCTACCCGACCTGCGGCGCGTTCGTGGCCGCGCTGCGCGACGCGATGAGCGGCCACCTGGACGCCCAGCCGCTCGCCGCTCCCGTGCCGGTGCGGCCCCGCCGGCCGGCCGTCCGCGGCGGGACCGGCAGGCCGGGCCGGTTGCCGGTCATCGCGGCCACGATCACGGCGGCCGTCGCGGCGCTCGTGCTCGTCGTGCTGCTCGTGATGAGCCAGCGGGGCGAGGCGTGGGCCCGCTACCGGCCCACCACGGCCGCGCCGGTCGGCTTCGAGTTCCCGGCCGACTGGACGGTGCGCACCCATGAGGATCTGTTCGCCCTGGTCTCTCCGCACGCGCCGGAGTTCGAGTCGATGTTCGTCTCCGGGGCCGGCGCGGACTGGACGCCGGTGGTGCCGATCATCACCGACGACCCCGAGAACGCGACCGGCGTGTACGTCCAGGTCTCCGACACCCTCAGCACCACGGCCACGGACGCGCAGATGAAGGCCATGCTCGAAGGCCTGCTGCCCGGCAAGATCGACGTGAACGGCCCGGTGACCGAGCAGGCGGGCACCAGCCCCGCCACCCGCTACACGGGATCGCTGACCGACCGCGACAGCGGCGCCCGGCTCGGCTTCGTCGGCTACGTCGTGGACCGCAAGCCCAAGCCGATGCTCCTGCTCTACTTCTGCGCCCGCAACACCTGTGACGACGCCGTGCAGGCGCGCGTGCGCCAGAGCGTGCGCCTGTCGTGACCCCTGTCCGACTTGTGATCTTGTAAGCCACTTGTACGCGGCTTGACCTGGGTGTCCAATCCGCCCGGGGCCGTCTAGTCTCCGCGTGTGAGCATACGTATCGTCATCGCGGACGACCAGGCGATGATCAGGGCCGGCCTCCGCATGATCCTGGAGGCCGAGCCGGGCATGGACGTGGTGGGTGAGGCCGCCGACGGGCGCGAGGCCGTCGCCGTGGCCCGGCGCACCCGTCCCGACATCGTCCTGATGGACATCTCCATGCCCCGCCTCGACGGGCTGTCGGCGGCCAAGGAGCTGCTCGACGCGCCGTCCCCACCCAAGATCATCACGTTGACCACCTTCGACAGCGACGAGAACCTGTACGCCGCGCTGCAGGCCGGCACCAGCGGCTTCCTGCTGAAGGTGTCGCCGCCCGAGCAGCTGCTGGAGGCCATCCGGGTGGTCCACGCCGGCGACGCGCTGCTCGACCCCGCGGTGACGAGCCGGGTCATCGCCTCCTTCGCCGGCCGCCGCGACCCGACGCCCTCGCCGCGGCTGGGCGAGCTGACCCCGCGCGAGCTGGAGGTGCTGCGGCTGCTGGCCCGCGGCATCACCAACGCCGAGATCGCCAAGGAGCTGTTCGTCGGCGAGGCCACGGTCAAGACGCACGTGGCGCGGGTGCTCATGAAGCTGGACCTGCGCGACCGGGCGCAGGCGGTCGTCTTCGCGTACGAGTCGGGGGTGGTGCGGCCGGGAGCCGCGTGAATCTCAGCATCCGGAAGCCTTTTGTGAGGATTCGGGGGCCTGTGTGTATATTTTCCGTTTGGAAGCGGGAGTTACAGGAGATCTTTCATGCAGGCTTTCCCCAGGGTGCTGTTCGACGAGGCCCACAACGAGTCGTGGACCATCCGCCGTGACGTGGCCGAGGCCATCAACCCCGCCCACCCCGACGACAGCAGCTACGCCCGCGCGGCCGGGCTGCTGCGGCACCTGGGGCACACGGTGGCCGCCCACACCGACGGCCCGCTGACGGGTGGAGCGCTCCAGGACCAGGACGTGCTGGTCATCGCCCACCCGGCGGACGAGCGGTGGGAGCGCACCACCGGCCTCGGCGCCCCGGTCTTCACCGACGCCGAGCTCGACGCCGTACACGACTTCGTCGCCGGCGGCGGCGGGCTCGTCGTGCTCGCCGAGGAGGAGCAGGACAAGTACGGCAGCAACCTGGCCGACCTGCTCGCCCGCTTCGGCGTCGGCGTCCGGCACACCACCGTGCGCGACCCCGGGCACGCCCATCAGGGCGTCGCCACGTGGGTCGTCGCCGAGCCGGCCACCGGCGACGGGCTGCTCGCCGGTGTGAAGCGCGCCTGCTTCTACCGCTCCGGCGTCCTCACCGCCGGGCAGGACGCCACCGTCCTGTTCGCCACCTCGCCGCAGGCCGCCCCCGCCGGTGAGCCCCTCGCCGTCGCCCTGACGTACGGCCAGGGCCGGGTGGTCGTCTTCGCCGACTCCGACCTGTTCGGCGACGACTCCCTCGACGACCACGACCACCGGAGGCTCTGGAGCAACGTCGTCACCTGGGCGGCCCGCGTGCCCGCCGCCGCCGCCTCGGCCGCCGGCCGCGACGAGGCCAAGGCCGCGCTGTTCGCCCGGCTCAAGGCGGCCGTCGAGGAGCTGCGCCCCCTCCAGGTGAAGGACGGCTCCGTGCCCGAGGGCAAGGAGCGGGCCAAGGAGCTGGTCGGCGTCATCGCCGCCCGCGTGGCCGAGCTCGCCCCGCACTTCCCCCACGACGCCGCCTACCTCCAGGCCGTCCAGGACGACCTGGCCGCCTGGGCCGGCCAGGACCTCGGCGTGCCGGACTTCCTCGCCTCGCTGGAGCGCTTCCACCCCGACACCCAGCGGATCGACGGGCTGGAGCACCTGGTGGTGTTCCCCATGTACACCCAGAACGGCAACCCGAACCGCAACCTCGAAGCGGTCTGGCTGCGCACCATCTGGCCCGGCTGGCTGGCCGAGCTGGAGGCCGGCGGCTACGACAACCCGATGTTCGTGCCCATCGCGTTCGAGGACTTCACCTCCGGCTACGACACCCACTCGGCCGTGCTCTTCCCCGAGACCGTCGCCGTGCGGCAGGCGCCGGCCCGCTTCACCTGGGGCGGCATCTTCGCCGACCGCGAGGCCGCCCGCTTCCGGCGGGTGTCGGGCGCGGCGACCGAGACGCTCCGGCTCGACCTGCCGCCGGACGCCGCCCGGCTGCTCGCCTCGCAGCAGCTCGCCCAGGACACGTTCGTGCTGTGGGACCTCATCCACGACCGCACCCACAGCCACGGCGACCTGCCGTTCGACCCGTTCATGATCAAGCAGCGCATGCCGTACTGGCTGTACTCGCTGGAGGAGCTGCGCTGCGACCTGACCGCGTTCGGCGAGGCGGTCAAGCTGGAGGAGCGGGGCGTGCCGCACGCCCGCTACGTGCAGATCGCCATCCTGTTCGACCGGCTCTTCCGCTTCCCCATCACCGGTGAGCGGGTGCGCAACTACGACGGGCTCGGCGGCCAGCTCCTGTTCGCCTACCTGCACCGCAACGACATCGTGCGCTGGACCGACAACCGGCTCAGCGTCGACTGGGAGCGGGTCGCCGACGGCGTCGCCGACCTGCGCGGCGAGGTCGAGAAGCTCTACCGCGACAGCATCGACCGCTCCAAGCTGGCCCACTGGCTGGCCGCCTACGAGCTGGTCACCGCCTACGTCGAGCCGCACCCGGCCTCGACCTGGGCCAAGGGCGTCGAGGCGCTGCCCGAGGAGCAGAAGGCCAAGGTGGACGCGGTGCTGCCCGACGAGTTCCCCCTGAGCATGTTCTACGAGGCGCTGCGCCGTAAGCTGGCCGACGTGGTCGAGTCGACGAAGGGGATCCGGGGATGATCATCGTGGTGACCGGGGCCGCGGGCCCCACCGGCCAGGCCGTGGCCGACCACTTCCGGGCCGGCGGGCACACCGTCGTCGGCGTCGACCGTGACGAGGTCGACCTGCTCGACCGGGAGGCGGTCCAGTCGTTCGCGGCGCGCGTGGAGAAGGAGCACGGCCTCGTCGACGGCGTCATCCACCTCGTCGGCGGCTGGCGCGGCGCCAAGAGCTTCGCCGAGACCAGCCTCGACGACTGGGACGCCCTGCACGCCCTGCTCATCCGCACGCTCCAGCACGTGTCGCTGGCCTTCGAGCCGCTGCTGCGCAGGAGCGCCAACGGCCGCTTCGTCATCGTCTCGGCGCAGGCGGCGCAGCGGCCCACGGCCGGCGGCGCCGTCTACGCCGCGGCCAAGGCCGCCGCCGAGGCGTGGACCCTGTCCCTGGCCGACGCGCTGCGCGACACCGATTCCGCGGCCGTCATCCTCGTCATCAAGGCGCTGGTCAACGACGCCATGCGCGCGGCCAAGCCCGAGGCGCGCTTCGCCGGGTTCACCGACGTGCGCGACCTCGCCCAGGCCATCGGCGGGCTCTACGACCGGCCCGCCGCGCAGATCAACGGAACCCGACAGGACCTCACGACGTGACACCACGGCACGACCCCTCGCTCAAGGGCTTCGCCAGCGACAACTACGCCGGCGTCCACCCGGAGATCCTCCAGGCCATCGCCGAGGCCAACGGCGGCCACCAGATCGCCTACGGCGACGACGTCTACACCGAGGCGCTGGCCGACGTCTTCCGCCGGCACTTCGGCGAGACGGCGCAGGCGTGGCCGGTGTTCAACGGCACCGCCGCCAACGTCGTCTCGCTGCGCTCCATGCTCGCCCCCTGGGAGGCGGTCGTGTGCGCGGAGACGGCCCACATCCACACCGACGAGGGCGGCGCCCCCGAAGTGGTGGGCGGCATCAAGCTGTTCACCGTGCCCACGCCCGACGGCAAGCTCACGCCCGAGCTGATCGACCGGCAGGCGTGGGGCTTCGGCGACGTCCACCGGGCCCAGCCGCGCGTGGTGTCCATCTCCAACACCACCGAGCTGGGCACCCTCTACACGCCGGACGAGATCGCCGCGATCTGCTCCCACGCCCACGAGCACGGCATGCTCGTCCACCTGGACGGCTCGCGCCTGACCAACGCCGCAGCCGCGCTCGACGTGCCCATGCGGGCGCTGACCACCGACGCGGGCGTGGACGTGCTCTCCTTCGGCGGCACCAAGATCGGCATGTTGTACGGCGAGGCGGTCGTGGTCCTCAACCCTGAGGCGGCCACCGGCATCGACTACCTGCGCAAGACGTTCATGCAGCTGTCGTCGAAGATGCGCTTCGTCTCCGCCCAGTTCCTGGCGCTGCTGTCGGGCGACCTGTGGCTGCGCAACGCCCGCCAGGCCAACGCCATGGGCGCCCGGCTGGCCGAGGCGGTGCGCGGCCTGCCGGGCGTGGAGGTGCCGCGGCCCGTCGAGGCCAACGCCGTCTTCGCCATCCTGCCGCCCGACGTCACCGAGCGCCTGCAGAAGCGCTTCCGCTTCTACGTCTGGAACCCGGCGACGGGCGAGGTGCGCTGGATGTGCGCCTTCGACACCACCGAGGCCGACGTGGACGCCTTCGCCGCGGCTCTCACCGAGGAACTCGGCGAGAGCTAGCCCGAAGGGGTTCCTCAGCCCTGCCAGGCCCGGCGGAAGCCGGCGCGCGCCCGGTGCAGCCGGGACTTGACCGTGCCGGAGGGGACTCGCAGCATCCGCGCCGCGGTCTCCTCCGGCAGCCCTTCCAGGTCGCGCAGCACCAGCACCGCCCGATGCTCGGGCGACAGGCGTTCCAGCACGTCCCGGATGTCCACGGCGCGCTCGACGTCGTGCGGCGACGGCAGCCCGGCCAGCTCCGCCGGGCTGGAGCGGCCGTCGCGCCGGGAGATCCTGACGGCCTCCCGCACGGCTATCGCCCGGGCCCAGCCGTGCAGGGCCTCGGGTTCGCGCAGGTCCCGCAGATGCCGGAAGATCGCGATCAGGGCCTCCTGGACGGCGTCGGGCCCGCTGTCCAGCGCGATGGGGCCGCAGATCCGCCCCAGGTACGGCGTCAGCTCGGCGAGCAGGTCGTTCATGGCCATCGTGTCGCCCCGCTGGGCGGCGCGCACCAGCGCGGGCGTCATGACGGGCTCCCGGCGACGCGGGCCGCGAGCCGGGCCAGCGCCCTGTCCCCGGCCGCCCGCACACCCCACGGCACCAGCGCGGCGCGGCCCGGGACGCGGACCCCGCCCGTCTGCGCGACCAGGGTGCCCTCCGGCACGGCCGTCGCGGCCAGGCCCACGAGCAGGAACCGGCTCTGCATCCAGCACCAGCCCGGCCGCAGGTCGACGTCGAACCGGGCGCGCATGCCGTACCGGCTGCGGGCCCTGGCCACGAGGCGGCCGTTCGGGCGCGCGGACTCGACGGTGAGACGCCGCATGTCGGGTTCGAACGTGCCGAACTCCTTCTCCAGGTCGCCCGCCACGGCCCAGACCGTGGCGAAGGGTGCGGGAATGACGCGCTCGGCGACGTACGCCCCGGGGATGGCGGCGGCGAGCGCGCGCAGCCGTCGTACGGGGTCCAGATCGGCAACAGGCCAGCTCATGTCCATCCGGAGGCGAGAGGGGCGCGAAAGGTTCCATGGAACCCGGGGAAAGTTCCATGGAACCATCGCGCCATTCGCCGGCTCTTGCCGGGTATGAACACTTCACGCCTCGGCGTCCTGACCGCCGCCGTCCTCCTCACCGACGCCGCCGCGCACCTGTACTGGCTGACCGGCAGCACCTGGCCCGCCCACGACGTCGGGTCGCTCTCGCGGGCGGTGCTGAACTTCGAGGTGCCCTTCACCCCGCGCGTCCTGGTGCCGCTCGTCGTCGTGCTCACCGCCGGGGCCGTGGCGGTCCTCGCGTGCTCCCGCGGCCGGGGCGGCCTGCCCGCGCGGGTGGTCACGGGCGCCGTGGCCGCCGGGACGCTGGTGCGCGCGGCGGCCGGCCTGGTGTGGATCCTCGGGATCGGCGCGGACGCCGCGACCCCGTTCTACTGGCTGAACCTGTTCCTCTACACGCCGCTCTGCGTGACCATGGCCACGGCGGCCGGCGTCATCGCGACGCGGCGCCCGGCCCGTGGCCAGGCCGTCGCACACGGTGGGCGGGCCGGCGCAGCATGTCAGGGGTGAGCGCTTCGCGCGGCGGTCGTCAGCCGGGCGGACGTCGCCTGACGCGGCGCCGGCTCTCGCGCAGGGCGAGGCGGGCGGCCTGCCAGCCGCCCATGCCGTGGGCGCC